>DASSPH010000046.1 GCA_035699745.1 Vicinamibacterales bacterium | reverse complement strand
CGTCGGCGGCGGGGACGGCTTCGCCTCCGGCTTCTTCTACGGATTGATGAGCGGCGAACCCGCGGAGCAGGCGGTGCGTCTGGGATGGGCGCACGGCGCGCTGCTCACCACGTTCCCCGGGGACACGACCATGGCGACGCTCGATCAGGTCCGCGCCTTCGCCAGCGGCGGGTCGGCGAGAATTCAGCGCTAGCTACTTGAAGATTCCCTTCAGCTTCCGCCCGAGACCAGAAAAGAGTCCCTGCACCGCGCGCTTGATCTGCTGCTTGACGGATCCCTTGTGGATCGGGCACAGGCGTGACGGGATCTCATCCCCTTCCTTGAAGTACTCGGTGTAGGTCGGGCAGCCTTCGACCGGCTTCAGGTACGACTCGGCGCAGAGCAGCTCGTCGTGCAGGTTCGAGGGGATGGAGAACTCGCGCGCGCCGCGCTTGCGGGCCGCCGCCTTGATGAAGTCGCTCCAGATCGGAAGCGCGTACCGCGCGCCGTAGCCTTCGCGGCCGATCGTGTCCGGCTGGTCCTCGCCCACCCACACGCCGACCACCGTCGACGTGGTGAAGCCGACGAACCACGCGTCCTTGAAGTCGTCGGTGGTGCCGGTCTTGCCGCCGGCGGGAAAGCGCACGCCGTAGGCGGAGCGCGCCGGCGAGCCGGTACCCCGATTCACGACGTCTTCCAGCATGGACACCATCTGGAACGCGATTTCCGGTGAAATCACCCGGTCCTGCCGCGCCGGATTGTCGAACGCGACCCCGCCGTCGGCGTCGACGACCCGCGTCAACGCGCGCGGACGGACGGCGCTGCCGCCATTGGGGAAAACGGCGAAGGCGGCGGTCAGATCCAGGGGCGTGACCAGCCCGGTGCCGAGCGACAGCGAGGGAACGTCGGGCAGGTCGCGCAGCCCGACGTCCGAGGCGAGCCGCAGGACCGGACGGGCGCCGATGCGCTGCTGCAGCAGCGCCGCGGCGCGGTTGTTCGACTCGATCAGCGCCGCACGCAGCGTCAGCGCTTCGGCGGCGACGTCGTTGGAATTGCGCGGCGCCCATTCCTCGGGGCCCTGCGGCTCGATCGACATCAGCCCGTCCAGCACGCTCACCGGCGAGTAGCCGCGGGCGAGCGCCGCCGCGAACAGGAACGGCTTGAACGCGGATCCCGGCTGCCGGCGGCTGCGCCACGCGCGGTTGAACTGCGACTGCCGGAAGTCGCGTCCGCCGACCAGCGCGAGCACGTCGCCGGTCGCGGGATCGATGGCGACGAGCGCCGCCTGCAGCTCCTGATTGCCGAACCGCCGCAGCCCGTTCTCCACGGCACGCTCCGCGGCTTCCTGCAGCTCCGGCACGAAGGTCGTCCGCACCTGCCAGTCGGGCGGATGATCGCCGCCGAACCGGTCGCGGAACTGCTGCCGCAGGAACTCCTTGGCGTAGCCGAACTGCGCCTCGGTCGCGCCCGGATACGGGCGGATCCGCGGCCGCACCTGCGCCGCCGCCCGCTCCTGCGCCGCGGTGATGAACCCTTCCTCGCGCATCCGCTGCAGCACGACGCGGCTGCGGTCGAGCGCCCCATCGAGGTTGCTCCACGGGGAGAGGGCCGAGGGGGCGCGAATCAAGCCGGCAATCAGCGCCGCCTCGGGAAGCGTGAGCGCGCTCGCCGGCTTTCCGTACAGGTTCCGCGACATCGTCTCGACGCCGTAGACGCCGCCGCTCAGATAGATGCGATTGAGATAGAGCTCGAGGATCTGATCCTTCGACAGCTCCTGCTCGAGCAGCAGCGCCAGCACCGCCTCCTGCGCCTTGCGCAGCGGCGTCTTCTTGTTCGACAGGAACAGCGTGCGCGCCAGCTGCTGCGTCAGCGTGCTGCCCCCCTCCAGCCTCTGGTAGCGCAGGTCGCGATACACCGCGCGGCCCAGGCCGATCGGATCGATGCCGATGTGACTGAAGAACCGGTGATCCTCGACGGCAATCACCGCGTTGCGCAGCTCCGGGGCGATCTGCGCCAGCGCCACGTCGCGGCGCTGCTCGTCCATCCGGAACCACGCCCGGCCGTCCGCGGCGTAGAACCAGGTGTCGCCGACCCCGCGGCGCAGCTTGTACACCGCCCACCCCTGGCGCATCGACCAGATCACCGTGACCGCGGTGACTGCCACCAGGCAGACGTAGAGGCCGGCGAAGATCCGGTGGCGCACCGGGCGGGTCACCGGCGCGCCACCGGCGCGCGCCGCGAGTGGAGCACGAGCGAGAGCACGACGTAGTAGACGGGAAACGCGAGCGAGCCGATCGCCATCCAGCGCGGCGGGGACGGCCACAGCACGATGATGCCGGCAATCAGCAGCGTCCAGACCGCGCCGAGCGCGATCGTCGTGCGCTGCAGCGACGCCGTCCGCGACGGGTAGACCCAGCCGATCCGCACGAACACGAGCGCCGACAGGACGAGCAGAATCACCGCATTGGCCGCCGGCGGCACCCTGAAGAGCAGCAGATAGAGCACCACGATGTTCCAGTAGGACGGGAAGCCGGTGAAGAAATGATCCTCCGTCTTCGCGTCAGGGGCGACGAACCCATACAGGCTGCTCAGCAGCACCACGGACACCACCGGGAACAGCGTCGCAAAATAGAGTCCGCCGGCGGCCTCGAGCAGGAGCAGCGGCAGCAGCACGAACGTCATGTAGTCGACAATGTCGTCGATCCGCCCGCCGTCGATGTCCGGGAGCACGTCCTTGACCCGCGCCCGCCGCGCCAGCAGGCCGTCGGTGGAATCGACGATCGTGGCGGCGAACAGCGCTCCAAGGGCGAGCCGGTCGTACCCGTGGATGATGCCCCATCCGGCCACGAAGGCCAGAATCGCGCCCGTTCCGGTGTAGGCGTGGACGCGCCAGGCGCGGCGGCGGTCCGCTGCGCTCGGGGGGATACGGCCGGGCTGCTTGGCGGCATCGTGGACCATCGTGTAGAATCTCAACACATTCCAATCCCCAGCGGAGTGTCCTTTTTTCCAATTAAAGCTGCCGCCTGAGAACAGGCGGGAGGTCTGCCTTTCCGGATCCGGCGCGAGCGCCGGATGCAGGGGCGGCCCTTCGAGGAAATGGACCGTTTGTGCTGTCACCCTTGTTCCGGCGTCCACGGCTGTTCGCCGCCATCGCTGTCGTCCTCGCCGCGCTGATCGGGCTCGGGGCCTACGCCGCGACCCGGCCGTCGCCGCCCGAACTCGCGTTCTCCGAGTTTCTGCAGAAAGTCGACCAGGGTGAGGTCAAGGAAGTGCGGTCGGTCGACGGCGCGATCGCGCTCGTGCTGAACGACGGAACCCACGCCGTGACGGTGCCGCCGCCGAGCTTCCTGGCCGCGGATTCGGCCTACATCACCACCCTGGCGCGCCGCGGCATCCGCATCCAGTTCCAGCAGGTCCCCTCGCCCGGCGCCGTGACCGCCGGGTCGGTCGCCATTGCCGGGTTCTTCCTCGCGCTCCTCGGCTTCACCGTCTACCGCACCACCTCGGGCCGCATCCACACGCCAGGCAAGGCCAGGCTCGCCGACCGCACCGGTCAGGTGGTGACCTTCCGGGACGTCGCCGGCGTCGACGAAGCCAAGGACGAGGTGAAAGAGATCGTCGACTTCCTGCGCCACCCGTCGCGGTTCTCCGCGCTCGGCGGCCGGATCCCCAAAGGCGTCCTCCTCGTGGGGCCGCCGGGGACCGGCAAGACGCTGCTCGCCCGCTCCATCGCCGGCGAGGCGGGCGTGCCGTTCATGTTCGCGAGCGGCTCCGATTTCGTCGAGATGTACGCCGGCGTCGGTGCCGCCCGCGTTCGCCGGCTGTTCAAGGACGCCCGGCGCCACAGCGCCTGCATCATCTTCATCGACGAGCTCGACGCCGTCGGCCGCAGCCGCGGCGGCAGCTCGCTCAGCCACGAGGAGCGCGAGCAGACGCTGAACCAGCTGCTCGTCGAGATGGACGGCTTCGAGCCGGCCAGCGGCATCGTCGTGATCGCCGCGACCAACCGCCAGGACATCCTCGACCCGGCGCTCCTGCGGCCGGGCCGCTTCGATCGCCAGGTGACCGTCGGCAACCCGGATCTCCGCGGCCGCGAAGCCATTCTCGGGGTCCACAGCCGCAAGATCGCGATGAGCGACGACGTGAACCTGCGGTCGATCGCGCGCGGCACCCCCGGCTTCTCGGGGGCGGACCTGGCGAATCTGGTCAACGAGGCGGCGCTGGCGGCCGGACGCGAAGGGCGCGACAAGGTCTCGGACAAGGACATGGAGAGCGCCCGCGACAAGGTGCTCATGGGCGTCGAGCGGCGCTCCGTCGCGCTCAGCGAGATGGACCGCGTGAACTGCGCCTATCACGAGGCCGGGCACGCCGTCATCGCGGCGCTCCTGCCGATGGCCGATCCGCTCCACAAGGTGACCATCATCCCGCGCGGGCGCGCGATGGGCGTGACGATGCAGCTGCCGGAGGCGGATCGCCACACCTACACCAAGGGGTATCTCGAGACGCAGATTGCCGTCCTGATGGGCGGCCGCGCCGCCGAAGAGCTGTTCATGAAGCACATGACCAGCGGCGCCTCGAACGACATCGAGCGCGCCACCGACATCGCCCAGCACATGGTGTGCGAATGGGGCATGTCGGCGCTCGGGATGCGCGCCTTCCGCAAGGCGGGCAACAGCTTCGACGGCGACAAGAACTTCGCGATGAGCGAGGCGCTGGCCCGCCGGGTGGACGAAGAGATCGAGAAGATCCTGAACCAGGGCTACGACCGCGCCCTCGACCTGCTCAATCGCAATCGTGAGGCGGTCAAGGGCATCGCCGAAGCGCTGCTGGACGTCGAGGCGCTCGACGCCGACGAGCTGAAGGAGATTCTCGCGCGGACGGCTGCGCATGCATAGAATGCGCAGGTCCGATGTCCGACGTCCGCCGCGCGAGCGTTGTCGGTAGTCTTCTCCTTCTAACCGTCGTCTACGCGGTCCTGCAGGTGGGCTTCGTCAGGCCTCACCTGCCGGCCGGCGCCGCGCCCAACCTCGCGCGGCCGCCGCTCATCTCTCCCGACAACCCGGCCGATCTGCAGGCGTGGCGCGACGCCTATCGCGCGGGGCCTCCCGCCGCGTCCGTGTGGAAGGACGACCCCGGCGGCTGGGCGCGAACCCACTTCGGCATGGTCGTTCAGGTGCTCGTCTTCACGGTCGGGGCGCTGGCCCTCTTCGTGCTGCGCCACCACGATCTGACGGCGCAGCTGTGCGTGCTCGCGCTTGCGCTCAGCGGCGTGGCGGGCGGCGGATCGCTGCAGGGGGTCGAATACGGCTGGCCGCTCGGCCTCGGCGACGTGCTCACCGTGTTCTCGTGGCTCGCCAGCCCGTTCGCCTTTCCCATCATCGCGCTGGCGATCATGCACTTCCCTTCGCCGTCGCCCATGCTGGCGCGGCGGCGCTGGCTGTACGCGATCCCGTTCCTCGCCGCGGCGCCGATGCTGCTGATGGCGGCGGCGACGGCGCTCTATCTCGTCGGCGTGGATCGGATGCACGCCGCGGCGCTGTGGGACGCCGCGCACCCCGGCGTCTATTTCGCGTCCTTTGCGCTGGCGCTCGGCTTCAACGTGTTCGCGCTCCTCGAAGGGGTCCACCGCTACAACTTCAACCACGACGGCAACGAGCGGCGGCGCATCAGGATGGCGGTCTACACCGCCGTTCCCGGCGTCGTCGGCTACGCCATCAAGGACGGTGTGCCGATCGTCGCGATGCTGGCGGGGATGAGGATGCCGGTGTTTCCGTGGCCGGTGGTGGCGTTGCTGCAGTTTCTCGTGCTGCTTCCGGCGTTCGGGCTGCCGTACGCGGTCGGCGTCGCCCGCGTGCTCGGCCCGGCGCTCGTGATCCGCCGCAGCCTGCAGTACGCGCTGGCGAACCGGGCCCTTGCGGTGATCACGCTGCTGCCTGCGGCGGCGCTCGTCTACGTGCTGCTGCGCAAGAACCTGGTTCAGATTCTCAGCAGCGGCTCCATCGTCTACCTGATTCTGTTCGTCGCGACCGTGGCGCTGGCGCGCTACCGCGAGCGCGCGCGCCAGTGGCTGGACGAGCGGTTCTTCCGGGAGGAATACGACGCCCGCAAGATCCTGCTGTCGCTCGCCAGCCGCGTGCGGTTCGAGACGGATCCGCGCGATCTCGCGTCGCTCGTCGTGCAGCAGATCGATCAGGCGCTGCATCCCGAAGTCACGGGCATGCTGGCCAGCGGCATCAGCGAGGGGGAGATGGTTCCGGTGACGGCGACGGGCCGCGAGCTCGAGCCGCTCGCGCTCGACGGCGGCCTGGTGACGATGCTGCGCTGGTCCGACGACCCGCTGGAGATCTTCCTCGACGATCCGCGATCGCCGGCGCGCCGGCTGCCCGCGGCGGAAATCGCCTGGCTCGAGCGGACCGGCGCCGCGCTGCTGGTGCCGGTGCTCGGGCAGGAACGCGCGCTGGTTGCCGTCCTCGTGCTCGGGGGCAAGCGGTCGGAGGAGGCGTATTCGAAGGAAGATCGCGAGCTGCTGGCGAGCATCGCGGCGCAGGTCGGCCTCGGCCTGGACGTCGCCCGCCTGCGCCGCCGTGTCGCGGAAGAGGCGCCGACGACCACGGCGGAGATGACGCGGATGCTGACGCCGCCGATGGCGGAGTGCCCGCGGTGCGGACGCTGCGAGGATCACGGCGTGACGATCTGCCCCGGCGACGGCGCGGCATTGCGCCCCGGCGCGACGCCGCGGGTCATCGACAACAAGTACCGCATCGATCAGCTGCTCGGCCGCGGCGGCATGGGCGCGGTCTACCGCTCGCGCGACGTCCGCCTGGATCGTCAGGTGGCGGTGAAGGTGGTGCGCCCGGAGCTGCTCGACGACAACGAGGCCCGCCGCCGATTCCGGCGCGAGGCGCAGCTGGTGGCGCGGCTGCAGCACCCCGGCATCGTCTCGATCTTCGATTTCGGCACGCTGGACAGCGGCGGCGCGTACCTGGTCATGGAATTGATCCGCGGCGAAGACCTGCGCCGGGTCCTGCAGCGCGAAGGACGGCTCGAGCCGGCGCGCGCGGAGCGGATCCTCACCGCCGTCTGCGGCGCGATCGAAGCGGCGCACCAGGAAGGGGTGCTGCACCGCGACCTGAAACCCGAGAACATCCTGCTGCCGGGCGGCAGCGTGGAGGCGAAGGTGCTCGACTTCGGCGTCGCCAAGCTCGTCGAGGAGCCGACCCATCGCATCGACGAGGAGCGCGCCGACCTGCAGTCGACGCTGACGATGGCCGGCACGATCATCGGCACGCCCGCCTACATGGCGCCGGAGCAGCTGCGCGCGGCGAAGCCCGGGCCGCGGACCGACATCTTCGCCCTCGGCGTGATCGCCTACGAGATGCTGACCGGCGATCTGCCGTTCGGCCGCGGCTCGCTGACCGACGTCGTCCTCGCACAGGCGCGCGGCGCCCGGCGGCTGCGCGATCGCGATGCCGCGATTACGCCGCCGGTGGACGACGCGGTGATGCGCGCCTTGTCGATGGACCCCGACGCCCGGCCGTCATCGGCGCAGGCCTTCGCGCGCGAGGTGCGCGACGGACTCGGCGCCGCCCGCTAGGTCTTCAGCCGCTTGTCGATCTCGGCGATGGCCGCGTCGATCTGCTTCTTCCGGACCGGGTGCGTGGTCGCGCTCGCCTGCCGCAGCAGCTCGGCGCGCGCGAGCTTCAACGATTCCTTCTCTCTCACCTTGTCCGGATCCGCCACCGTGCCCTGACCGGCGCCGCGCCGCCGCTCTGCCTCCCGCTCCTCCATCCGTTCCTGGATCCGCGCCTCCGCGTCGACCAGGCCTTCTCCCGAGTCTCCCATCCGTCAAGAATACAAGACGGCGGACGGCGGACGGAAGACGGAAAGACGTTCGGCGGCGAAACGACATGGCGGACGAAAATCTCGGGGAGAATGGTAAACGTGGCCAGGCGAGGGGACGTATTACACCTCTTCCATCCGGCGGTCGCGGAGTGGTTCCGCGGCGCATTCGCCGCGCCGACGCCGCCGCAGAGCGGCGGCTGGCCGGCGATCGCGCGCGGCGAGTCCACGCTGATCCTCGCGCCGACCGGCAGCGGCAAGACGCTGACCGCGTTTCTCTGGGCAATCAACCAGGTGATGTTTCCACCGTCGCGCGGCGGCGACGGCGCCCGGCCGTCCGCGCGCGTCCTCTACATCTCTCCGCTGAAGGCGCTCGCCGTCGACGTCGAGCGCAATCTCCGCGCGCCGATCGCCGGCATCGCCAATCGCGCCGCCGCGCGCGGCGATCGGTTCCGTGTTCCGAGTGTGGCGGTCCGTACCGGCGACACGCCGGCCGCCGAGCGCGCGCGCTTTCAGCGCGAGCCGGCCGACATCCTGATCACGACGCCGGAATCGCTCTACCTGCTGCTCACGTCCAACGCGCGCGACGCGCTCCGCCGGATCGAGACGGTCATCGTCGACGAGATCCACGCCCTGGTGCCGACCAAGCGCGGCGCGCATCTGGCGCTGTCGCTGGAACGACTGGCGGCGCTCACCGGAACGCCGCCGCAGCGCATCGGCCTCTCGGCGACGCAGCGTCCGCTGGACGAAGTCGCCCGCTATCTGGGCGGCTCCCGGCCGCGCCCGTCGAAAGGGGCCAGACCCGGGTCTGACCCCTTTCGTCCTCGGGAGGTGACAAAAGGGGTCAGACCCGGGTCTGGCCCCTCGGACGCCGAAGAGGCGCTGCACGATGAATTCACCGCCGACCGCGCAGCGCCCAGATATCGCGACGTCACCATCGTCGACACGTCGCAGAAAAAGAAACTGCAGCTCCAGATTGAAGTGCCGGTCGAGGACATGGCGAAGATCGGCCAGGCCGAGGAGATTCCCAGCGGGCCGGCGTCGCAGGGGCCGGTGCGCTCGTCGATCTGGACCGCCATCCACCCGCGGCTGCTGGAGCTGGTGCAGGCGCACCGCTCGACGCTGATCTTCGTCAACAGCCGCCGCATCGCCGAGCGGCTGGCCTCGGCGCTCAACGATCTCGCCGGCGAGCCGCTGGTCCGCGCCCATCACGGGTCGCTGGCCCGCCCGCAGCGGATCGAGATCGAGGATCGGCTCAAGGCCGGACAGATCCGCGGCCTCGTCGCCACATCGTCGCTGGAGCTCGGCATCGACATGGGCGCGATCGATCTGGTGATCCAGATCGAGGCGCCGCCGTCCGTGGCGAGCGGCATGCAGCGCATCGGCCGTTCCGGGCACACCATCGATCAGCCCAGCCGCGGCGTCATCGTGCCGAAGTACCGCGGCGATCTCGTTGCCTGCGCCGCGGTGACGCGGGCGATGCACGAGGCGCAGATCGAAGCGAGCCGCTACCCGCGCAACCCGCTCGACGTGCTGGCGCAGCAGATGGTCGCCATGGTCGCCATGGAGCGATGGAACGTCGACGCCCTGTTCGACGCCGTCCGCGGCGCGGCGCCATTCGCCGAGTTGAGCCGCGCCATCTTCGACGGCCTGCTCGACATGCTCTCGGGACGCTATCCCTCCGACGACTTCGCCGACTTGCGGCCGCGGCTCACATGGGACCGCTTGAAGAACGAGGTCTCGGCGCGTGAAGGCGCGAAGCGCGTCGCTGTCGTCAACGGCGGCACGATCCCGGATCGCGGCCTCTATGGCGTGTTCCTCGCCGGCGAACGCGGACCCCAGGCTCGCGTCGGCGAGCTGGACGAGGAGATGGTGTTCGAGAGCCGCGTCGGCGAGACGTTCCTGCTCGGCGCGTCATCGTGGCGAATCGAGGAGATCACGCACGACAAGGTCCTCGTGTCGCCGGCGCCCGGCGAGCCGGGGAAGATGCCGTTCTGGAAGGCCGACGCCGCCGGCCGGCCGCTGGAGCTGGGCCGCCACATCGGCGAACTCGTCCGCAGCCTTCGACAGACGCCGCCCGCCGCCGCCATCACGCGGCTGACGAGAGAGCACGATCTGGATGCGCGCGCCGCCGAGAACCTGGTGCGCTATCTCGCCGACCAGGCCGCCGCGACCGGCGCAGTCCCCGACGATCGGACGATCGTGATCGAGCGGACTCGCGACGAGCTCGGCGACTGGCGCATCTGCCTGCTCTCCCCGTTCGGCGGCCGCATCCACGCGCCGTGGGCGATGGCGGTGGTCGAGCGGGTGAAGAACGAGATCGGCGTCGACGCCGAGACGATGTGGACCGACGACGGGTTCGTCGTCCGCTTTCCCGAAACGGACACGCCGCCGGATCCGGCGCTGCTGGTGCCGGCTGCCGACGAGGCGGAAGCGCTGGTCGTCCGGCAGCTCGGCGGTACCGCGCTGTTCGCGGCGAAGTTCCGCGAGGCAGCGGCGCGCGCGCTGCTGCTGCCGCGGCGCCGTCCCGGCGGACGCACGCCGCTCTGGCAGCAGCGCAAACGGGCGGCGGATCTGCTGGCCGTCGCGGCGAAGTTCGGATCGTTCCCGATCATTCTCGAGGCCTATCGCGAGCTGCTGCGCGACGTGTTCGACATCCCCGCGCTGGTCGACACCTTGCGGCGGATCGAGGGACGCGAGATCCGCGCGGTCACCGTCGATTCGGCCATTCCCTCGCCGTTCGCGTCCGCGCTGCTCTTCGGATACGTCGCCAACTACATCTATGACGGCGACGCGCCCCTGGCGGAGCGGCGCGCGCAGGCGTTGTCGATCGACCAGGCGCAGCTGCGCGAGCTGCTCGGCGAGGCGGAGCTGCGTCAGCTGCTCGACGCGGACGCGGTGGCGGATGCCGAAGCGCAACTGCAGCAGCTGGACGAGCGCTATCGCGCCCGTTCGGCGGACGGCGTGCACGACCTGCTGCTGCACCTCGGCGATCTCACCAGGGACGAAGCCGCCGCGCGCAGCTCCATTCCGATCGATGACGCACTCGACGCGCTCGCGCGCGAGCGGCGCATCCTGCAGATCTCGATTGGCGGAGCGCCGCGATTCATCCCGGTCGAGTATGCGGCGCGCTATCGCGACGCACTCGGCGTGCCGCTGCCGGTCGGCCTTCCCGAATCGCTGCTGGCCCCCTCGCACGACGCGGCGCTGGAGCTCGCGCGGCGCTACGCACGCACCCACGGACCGTTCACGACGGCGGAGTTCGCCTCGCGGTATGCGCTCGGCCGATCCACCGCCGAGGCGCTGCTGAAGACCCTCGCCGCCGCGGGCCGCCTGCTCGACGGGGAATTCCGGCCCGGCGGATCCGGACGCGAGTGGTGCGACGCCGACGTCCTGCAGACGATCCGCCGCCGTTCGCTCGCACGGCTGCGCAAGGAAGTCGAACCGGTCGAGCCGCCGGTGCTGGCGCGGCTCGTCACCCATTGGCAAGGGCTGGCGCGCCGCCGCGCCGGCCTCGACGCGCTGCTCGACGTGATCGAGAACCTGCAGGGGGCCCCGCTGCCGGCGTCCATTCTCGAAGGCGAGATACTCTCGGCGCGGATCGAAGGCTACTCGCCCTCCGACCTCGATGCGCTGGCCGCGGCCGGCGAGGTCGTGTGGCGCGGCGTCGAGCCCGTCGGCGATCGCGACGGCCGGGTCGCGCTCTACCTCACGGATCACATCAGCCGTCTCTGGCGTCCGGGTGCGCCGGCGGAGCTGTCGGAACGCGAAGAAGCGATGGTGTCTCACCTGCAGGGACACGGCGCATCCTTCTTCGCCGCGCTCCACGACGCCGCCGGCGGCGGATATCCGGGGGACGCGGTCGACGCGCTGTGGGATCTCGTCTGGAAAGGCGTGCTGACCAACGACACGTTCCACGCGCTGCGCGCGTTCACGCGCGCCCCCTCGTCGCGGCGCCCGCGCCGCCAGAAAGGAGCGCAGCCGGGACGCCCGTTCAGGAGCCGGCGGGTCGCGCCGCCGTCGGCGGAAGGCCGCTGGTCGCTCCTCGCCGAGCGTGTGCCGGCGCCGCCGAGCGATACGCAGTGGTCCGCCGCGATGGCGCAGCAACTGCTCGCGCGATACGGCGTGGTCACGCGGGAAGTCGCGGCCGCGGAGGGCATCTCCGGCGGCTTCGGGGCGGTCTACGACGTGCTCAAGGCGCTCGAAGACGCCGGCCGGGTGCGGCGCGGATACTTCGTCGGCGTCGGCGCAACGCAATTCGCCCTGCCTCCGGCGCTGGAACTGCTCCGCACGCTGCGCGACCTGCCGGACGAACCGGAGACGATCGTCCTCGCCGCGACCGATCCGGGCAATCCATACGGGACGACGCTGAAATGGTCCGGCTCCGACGCGGACGCGGGACGTGGCCCCACGCGTACCGTCGGCGCACTCGTGATTCTCGTGAACGGCGGGCTCGCGGCCTACATTCCGCGCGGCGGACGGCAACTCACCGTGTATCTGCCGGAGGACGAACCGGCGCGATCAGCGGTCGCTCGTGCCCTCGCGCGCGCGCTGGCGCAGCTCGCTCGCGACGAGCAGCGTGGCGGGCTGCTGGTCGCAGAGATCAACGGTCAGCCGCCGGCACACCATCCCCTCGCCCCGTACCTCATCGAGGCCGGATTCAACCCGTCGGCGATGGGATTCCAGATGCGGCGGGCGGCCAGTGCCTGAAGGGGACACGATATTCCGCGCCGCGCGCACGCTGCACCGCGCGCTCGCGGGCCACGAAGTCGTCCGGTTCGAGTCCGTCCTCCCCGCGCTCACGCGCGTTCACGACGATGCGCCAATCACCGGCCGCCGCGTCGAAGGGGTCGCGGCCGCAGGCAAGCACGTGCTGATGCGCTTCACGGGGGACCTGGTCCTCCGCACCCACATGCGGATGAACGGCAGCTGGCACATCTATCGTCCGGGCGAACGCTGGCGCCGGCCGCGCCGCGACATGCGCATCGTCGTGGCGACGTCGGCATTCGAAGCGGTGGGGTTCAACGTTCCGGTCGCGGAATTCCTGGACGCGCGCGCGCTGGCGCGCCAGGACGATCTGCGGCAGATGGGCCCGGACCTGCTCGGCGGCGCGTTCGACACGGCCGACGCACTGCGCCGCTTCCGCGAACGTCCCGCGCTCGCCATCGCCGACGCGCTCCTCAACCAGCGCATCGTCGCCGGCGCGGGGAACGTCTACAAGTCCGAGGTGCTGTTCCTGTGCGGAGTCGACCCGCTCACGCCGGTCGCGGAGCTGGATGACGAGCGGCTGACGGCGATCCTGACGACGGCACGCAAGCACCTGCAGGCCAACGTGATCGATCCGGCGGCGGCGATCGTGACCTACCGCGGCTATCGGCGGACGACGGGCCGGGCGGATCCGGCGGAACGCCTGTATGTGTACGGCCGTGCGGGCAAGCCCTGCCGGAAGTGCGGGACGCCGATCGCCGTTGGTGCCCAGGGTCCGCATGCGCGGCTGACATATTGGTGTCCGCGCTGCCAGCACACGTAGCTGCAGCTGGAAGCTGCCGGTTGCCAGTTGCCGGTTGCCGGTTGCCGGTTATTTGCGCCAGCGGGCGCGGGCGGCGGCGCGGGCGATTTCGCGGCGGCGGCGCGGACTGAGGGCGGCGGCGCGGGCGAGGCCGCCGCGCAGGCCGCCAAGACGGCCGAGGGCGGCGGCGTGCGGGTTGCGGGCGATGGATTCGACGCGGCGGGCGAGGACGCCGATGCGCTCGCTGGGCGCGTGGCAGCGGCTGCACAAGGGGCCGAGCACGTCGGTCTCTTCGGGCTCGGTCACGCGCTCCTCGAAGTCGCAGACCAGACAGCGCCGGGTCACGTCGAGGAGCACGCGTTCACGCTTGCTACGCGCGCCGTCCATGGGTGCGTAAAAGTCTCCCATACCCCCGCGCATGCGGCCAGCCCGGCCGTTGGCCGCCGGCGGCGCGTCGCGGATCCCGGGCAAAGGGGCCAATGTACACGCCTCCCGATCGCATGCTTGAGCGATTAAGCATTATACTTGACCGCTCAAGCATAATGGCCCCGGCCTTGAAGGATCGGGCCCCATGGCAACCGACTGGCGGATCACGTGGACGATGGATTACATGCAGCGGCATCTCGCGGAGCCGCTCACCGTCGCCGAGCTGGCCGGGCGGGTGAACCTCTCGCCGTCGCGGTTCCGCGATCTGTTCAGCGTGCAGACGGGATGCGGGCCGGTGGAATACCTGCAGCGGCTCCGGATGCGGCGGGCGCGGCTGCTGATCGAACGCACGTTCCTGACCGTCGGAGAAGCCATGGCGCGGGTCGGCTACGCCGACCCGCGTCATTTCGCGCGTGACTTCGAGCGCTATCACGGCGTGGCGCCGTCGTCGCTGCACGAGAACGGCCTGACCACGACGCTGCCGCACGAAGACCCGTGCGCCGACGCGCCGCCAGTCAAACGCCCGCGACAACGCCGCCCGCGCGAGCCGGGCTTCGTCTTTATCGGATGACCCAGACCGCCCGTCCGTCCCCGCCAACCACCTTCTGCAGGCGCGCGCCCGTCATCGCCGATCCCGTATGGGACGCGCTCACCGCCGCAGCGCCCGTGCTGACCGACTCGGCAGTGCCGCTGAAGCCGGGAACCGCCGGCATTGCGTGCAGGCCGCATGGCCCCGTTGGCGCCGTGCCGTAGGGAAAATAGTCGTCGTAGACGTTGGAGGGGGGCTTCGCCGTGGGCCTGCTGCTCCCGGCCGGAGTGGAAGCGCCCGGCAGCGCCGGCAGCCCAGCCATCACATACCCAGTGTCGAACCAGCCGTGGCGGCATGCTTCGGTCGCACGCTGTCCGCTCAGCCGGCAAATCGTCACCTTCTCGACATCCGCCGGCGGCGTGAACCAGTCCGGCCGATCGCCGGCGGTCGCCTTCGCCATGAACTCCGCCCATGCCGGAACGGCAATGACGGACGCGAACCCGCGGCTCATGATCGGCCCGGGGGTGTCGAGGCCGAACCAGACGCCGGTCACCAGATGCGGCGTGTAGCCCACGAACCACGCGTCGGCGTAGTTGTCCGTCGTCCCTGTCTTCCCCGCCGCCGGCAGCTTGAACCCGGCCGAACGCGCGCCGGCCGCGGTCCCCGAGGCGATCACGTCTGCCAGCATGCTGCTCATCAGGTACGCCGTCGCCGGCGTCACCGCCTGGCGCACCGTCGGCGGTTCCGAGTAGATCGTCCGACCGTTGCCGTCCTCCACGCGGACGATGAGATGCGGCGCGACGGCGGCTCCGCGGTTGGCGAAGACGCCGTAGGCAGCCGTCAGCTCCAGCAGCGTGACGCCGCCGGTGCCGAGCGCGAGGGACGCGACGGACGGGAGCTGCGACTCGATCCCCAGCCGCTGCGCGTAGTAGGTCGCCTGGCTGTAGCCCACCTGCTGCAGCAGCTGCGCGGCGGCGCGGTTGCTCGACATCTTGAGCGCGGCGCGCAGCGTGTACTCCGAGGCCTCGTGTTCGCCGCCGGGCAGCCACGGCCCCTGCTCGGTCATGATCGGCTCGTCGAGGTGATGCAGCATCGATCCTGGCGCCATTCCCCGCTCCAGCGCGGCGGCGAAGATGATCGGCTTGAAGGCCGATCCGGGCTGGCGCCGAGCCTGGGTGGCTCGGATGTAGCTGCTGGCGGCGAAGTCGCGTCCGCCGACGAGCGCGCGCACCTCGCCGGACATCGGATCGAGCGCGACCAGGCTGCCCTGCAGATCGCGCGCGGACTTCCGCGTCCTGGCGATCTGGGTGACGCGCCGGGTAATCGTCTCTTCCGCCGCGCACTGCATCGCCGGGTCGTATCCCGTGTGGACGCGCAGGCCCCCTTTCATCACCTGCTGCACGCCGAGCCGCGCCACCAGCTGCCGTCGCACCTCCTCCTGGAAATAGCCGCCGCACGACGTGTGCGCGTGGAGCGCCGCCGGACCGGCGGAGGCCGGGAGCGGCATGGCCACCGCTTCCCGGTACTGCGCCTCTGACAAGCGCCCGGTCTTCTGCATCAGCCGCAGCACGAGATTGCGCCGCGCCAGGGCGCGCTGCGGCGCCGCGGTCGGCGAGTAGCCGCTCGGCGATCGCACCAGCGCTGCCAGCATCGCGCCTTCGTGCGGAAGCAGCTCGGCGGCGGGCTTGCCGAAATATCCGCGCGAGGCGGCCTCGACGCCGTAATAGCCGTCGCCGAAATACACCGCGTTCAGATACGCCCGGAGGATCTGCTGCTTCGAATAGCGCTCCTCGAGCCGCACCGCAATGGCCGCCTCGCGCAGCTTGCGCGACAGCGTCCGCTCGGGCGACAGCTGCTCGAGACGCGCGAGCTGCTGCGTGATGGTGCTGCCTCCCTCGACGATCCTCCCGCGGCGCCAGTTGCGGTACGCCGCCTTGACGATGCGGAGGGGGTCCAGGCCGTGATGCGAAAAGAAGCGGCGATCCTCGACCGCGAGCAGCGCGTGGACCATGTGCGGCGAGACGCGATCGAGCGGCACGTCGATGCGCTGTTCGAAGAAGAACCTGAAGGCCGGACGCTGATGCCGGTCGTAGACGATGGTGGTCTGCGGGTGCGATCCAATCTCGGCGAGCGAGTCGGCATGCGCGAGCTCGCCGGCCACCGCCCATGCGGTCCGCAGCCCGACGGCCGCCGCCGCCCACAAGGCGGCCGAGATCAGGACCACGGTTCCGATGAAGATCGTTCGCCGCACGCTGCGCTCCGGAGACCAAAGCGCAACGCCAGTGCCACGATCGGCGCCCCGGATCCGGGCGGTTGGGTCGCCTCGAATGGCGCCGGGCCCACATTGTGGGCAAGCTCGACCGGCTCACGCCGGCAAATTGAGTAGCGCGCTACACACCGGCGATCCGAGCCGTATGCGTGTAGATGTTGAGGCTGGCGTCCCGCACGAAGCCGAGCAGCGTGATGCCGGCGGCGTCCGCCAGCTCGATTGCGAGGCTCGTGGGCGCCGACACTGCCGCGACGATCTCGATCCCGGCGAGCCATGCCTTCTGCACGATCTCGAAGGACACGCGGCCGCTGACCATGAGCGCGCCGAACGGAGCCTGCGGCGGATTCTCGCTCAGCAGGAAGGCGCCGATCGCCTTGTCGACGGCGTTGTGCCGGCCGACGTCTTCGGCCGAACCCAGCAACGCGCCGTCGCGCGCGAAGATCGCCGCTCCATGGAGTCCTCCGGTTTCGTCGAACCGCGTCTGCGACTCCCGCAACCGGTGCGGCAGCTCGCGGAGGGTGCCGAGGGGCATCGCGTGCATCGATGTCAACGGGGCGACGTCGGCGGCGAGTTCGTCGATCGTGGCGCGGCCGCAGACGCCGCACGAGCTGTTGGCGATCACCTGCCGCCGGCGTTCCAGCAGCGCCGGCACGCGCGACGCCGCGTCGCCGACCAGGAACACGTCCACCACGTGATGCGCGCGCGTCTGATCGGGATGGCGACAGTGCTCGATGGCGCCGATGTCGGCGGCCGACCGGATGATGCGCTCGGACAGCAGGAATCCCGCCGCGAGGGCGCGATCCTCGCCGGGAGTCCGCATGATCACGGCAAACGAGCGGCCGTGGAGACGGACGTCGAGCGGCTCCTCCGCCGCCACGCGATCGCGCGTACGAATGGCGCCGCCGGGGCCCACGCGTGTGACGTCGAGGTCGCGCGTCGGCGTGAGCCCTTCCGGCGGCGGCGGATCGAGGCCGTCAGACATGATTGCGCAGCATCAACTCGCGCGGATGCGGCTCCAGGTACGTCTGCCCCGCCAGGTACGCCACGCCGTGGGCGCGGACGTGATGGCGCAGCAGCGTGAGCGGCACGATCAAAGGGACCAGCTCGCGGCGGTACTCCTCGATGCATTCGCCGAGCTCGCGCCGCGATCCGTCGTCGAGGAGCTTCTTCAAGTGCCCCGCCATGTGCCTGAGCACGTTGGTGTGCCGCGCCGGCGTTGCCGGGCGCGCGAGCGTCTTCATGAACAGCGCTTCGTAGCGCCGGCGCAGCTCGCCCCGCGGGACACCCTTGGCGGCGGCGACCAGGCGGCCGAGCTCGTGATAGGCGGAGGTCGAGTGCGCGAGCAGCGCCATCTTGTGCGCGGTGTGGAACCCGATCAGATCGCTCAGCGTCCATCGCCCGTCGAACAGCGTGCGCAGCCGATCGCAGGCGAACACGCGCTCGATGAAGTTCTCGCGCAGCACCGGGTCCTGCAGCCGTCCTTCCTCCTCGATCGGCAGCGCCGGAAAGGCGGCGGCAAGGACGGCGGCGTAGATGCCGACGCCGTCGCGCACCGGCGCCTTCGCCTCCGCGTCGTACACCTTCACGCGCGTCATGCCGCAGCTCGGCGAGTCCTTCTTCAGGACATAGCCGCGCAGCCCGAGCGCCGCCAGCTCCCTGGCCCGCCGCGCGGCGAAGGCGCGCATCTCATCGGTGTGATCGATGCCGGTACGCGTGGTGATCATGCGCGTGTCGCCGCCGACCTTGACGAGCCTCAGCGTCTCGCGCGGCACCCCCATGCCGACTTCGACTTCCGGACAGACCCGGACCCACTCGACGAAGGGCCCCAGCGTCTCGGTGAGAAACGGGTCCCGCTTGTGCCCCCCGTCGAACCGGACCTCGTCGCCCAGCAGGCAGGACGAGATGCCGATCCGCAGCGGCGTCATCCCCGCTCCGCGTACGACATGATCTCCACGCGCGCGCCAGGCAGCGCCAGACCGGCCCGCACCGGGCTCGCCGCCACCGAGGTGCCGAACGCCGCGCGGCACTCCGCCAGTGCCGCCTTCCCCGCCTCGTCGTCGGTCACGTAAACGAGGAGGTCGCGCACGTCGGTCTTCGACAGCCCGGCTTTCGACACAATCGCGTGGATCTTGCCGACGATGTCGCGCGTCTCGGCGGCCGGGCCGGCCTGGATGGCGGCGGCGTCGGCAAGCAGGCCGGAGATGTACAGACTCGCGCCGGCCTTGACCGCCGTGCTCAGGTTCGGGTTCGGCTCGGGCGCGATCTCAATCGCCTGCCTGGGCGCCGCCGACGCGACGAACGTCACTTCCACTTTGTAGGCGCTGCCCGTCAACGCCGCGCCAACCGTCGCGCGCGCCGGACGGTGAGCCCCGACGTACTCGCGGTAGACGCGGTTGAACTCTGCGAAGTCCTGCAGATCGGGAAGGAAGGCGCGGGCGCTCACGAGGTGCCCGAAGCCGAGACCCGCGGCCTCGAGCAGCGCGCGCGCGTTCTCCATGACGGCGCGGGTCTGTGCGGCCACGTCGCCGTTCACCACCGAGTTGTCGGTGCCGTTGCGCGCAATCAGGCCCGACAGGAACAGCGTGTCGCCGGTTCGGATCGCGTAGGAATACGGGTTGGGCGACGCCATCCACGACGCCGGATGAACGCTGCGGCGATCCGCGCCCGTGCGGGCGGCGATCGCCGAGATCTCGACCAGCGCGCCCGCGGTGAGCGGCTCGGTGACGACGGTCGTGCGCGTAGGCGGTGTCGCGGTGAACGCCTGCCGGTACGCGTCGTTCATCGCCGCGAAATCGGCCGCGCGCTTCAGGTAGACGGTGATGGCGGCGGCGTCGGCCAGCGACGAGCGTTCGGCGCGCAGCCGCTCGTCCACGCGCGCCAGCGCCAGCGTCGCCTGGCGGGCGACGTCCGCGCCGGTGTCAGCGGCCGCCGTCGCCGGCACGAAGACGATGTGGGACATGGCTCATTGAAGCATATCCCGCATCTTCTCCGTCCACGCGCAGAGGGTCTTGACGTCGGCCGGCGACAGCCTGGCCTCGCGGTGAACGATGAGGTACGACGGCAGCGGCATCCGGCCGCGCTCGGCGAGGCTGCACATGCCGCCGAGCAGCGAGTCCTGGTCGTCTTCGTCGATCGCCGTCCACTCCGAGTAGTTGAAGTGCTCGCGGCCGTGGCTCACGTGGTTGGCGACCAGCCACGACGTCGGCGAGACGTTGGTGTACCACGGCCACCGCGTGTCGTTCGAGTGACAGTCGCGGCAGGCCCGATCGAGGATCGCCGCCACTTCCGGCGTCGCATGCGCAACCAGCGACCCCCCCGGCGTCGAGGGCGGGTTGGTGCGATCGGGGCGAAAGGCCTGCGCCCCGATGAACAGGACCAGGAACAGCAGCAGCCCCCAGCGGGCGAATCGAGCGAATCTCACCATGTGCGTTTCCAAATGCGCCACCAGGTGACGCTGTCGAGGCCCAGCGCGTCCCACCACGCGTCGAGCGCGCGGCGCTTGCCGCCGAGCACCGCCTCCCGGGTGACTCCGTCAGGTGGAGGCACGAGCGATGCCAGCCGGTCGTACACCTGCGCCCGCTCCGCGGGCGTGCCTCGGGACAGCAGATGCCACAGCGTCAGCGCATCTTTGCGGCGCGCGAGCGTCAGCACCGTCCGGAGCGCGGCCTCGCGCCTTACGTCCTGTGTCGGCGCGAAATCGAGAATCGTAAGCGCTTCGGGGATCGCCGGCGCGGCGTCGGCGTAGCACGGCGTCCCCGGACCGACGCCGGGGCGCGTCGCGCAGATGGCCCCCTGCGGGATGAACGACTCCCGTCCGCCGTGCTGGAACGCGACCCAGCCGCTCTCCACCACCAGGTGCCCCCAGCCGCGATCGTCCACGTCGAGCGTGTAGGCGCAGCCGAGATCGATCGCCGTGGACGACGGCGTGTTGACGAAGAACAGGCGCGGCGGCGCCCAGATGAGGGCGCGGATCCGCCCGCGATCCAGCGCCATCCGGTGCTGTCCGAGCCGCGACGCGAGCAGCCGGACGCGGCTGTTCGGTTCGACGTCCACCACCCCGATCGATCCCACGTCCATCCGGGCCCGCGACGCGGCATCGGTGATCATCGTTTCACCGACCGGCAGACGCGCGGGACCGTCGATCGGCGCACCGGCGACCGTCGGCGCGCCGGCGAGCGACTGCACCGTCCAGCCGGCCGGCCGGACCGCGTGCGCAAACCACGCGGCGGCGGCGACCAGCAGCAGCGACGCGGCCGTGACGAGGATCTGCAGCGCGGCCTGCGCGGCGAACCGTCGCGGCGACGTTTCGCGGCGCGGCAGGGACGGTGGCGTGCCGCGATGGCGATAGCGGGCGAGCAGCTGCTCGAGGCGGACGACCCCGGGATCGGGCTCGCCCGAGCCGTCCCACAGGTAGTCGCCGTCGGGTGCCTTGTCCTGCTTCATCGCTCTTCGCGCGCGGCCGCGGGTCCTCCGCCCAATCGCTCCCGCAACAGCTTCATCCCCCGATGCAGGTTGACGCGCACCGACGCTGGCGTCAGGCCGGTGCGCTCCGCGATCTCCGGGCCGGTGAGCCCCTCGACGAGACGGAGCAGCAGTGTTTCACGATATGCCTCCGGCAGTGCGCGGATCGCGTCGAGCGCCGCGTGCGCTTCCAGTTCCGCCGACGCCGCGCCCGGACCCTGCAGATCAGCCGGCAGCTCGACGAAATCCGCGCTGCGCCGGCGCGAGTCGGTCGCGCGGTTGCGCGCGATCCTCGCGATCCACCCGCCGAACGCCGCCGGATCGCGCAAATCGTCGAGGCGTCTCCAGGCGGCGAGAAACACGTCCTGAACCAGGTCCTCCACATCCTGCCGCGGGACGCGGGCCAGCAGCGCCGCATGCACGATCCGCGCATAGCGATCGTACAGCCGCGCGAAGGCGGAGGCGTCGCCGCGCCGCGCCGCGCGAACGAGCGCGCCGTCCTCGGCCGCGTGGCCCGCCGGAAACCGCGTGACCGCGGCCCTGTCGCCGATCACAGCAATGTCAGTATCAGGCGCGCCGGCGCCGCTGGGAGGGATGACGCGGGACATCCTGAGCCGTTAACACGGACTGTGTACAATGTCGGCTCCGTCAGATCAAACGCCGAACACGGAGGGTCCGAATGAAACGCCTGGTGAGGATGGGTCTGGTCGCGCTGCCGCTGATGACGCTGGCGGTCCCGGCCTACGCCGAGGTCAAGACGCGCGAGAAGACGCAGGTCAAGTTCGAGGGCATGCTCGGGCGCATGTTCAACCTCTTTGGCGGCAAGAACGCGAAAGAGGGGATCGAAAGCCGCACGGCCGTGAAGGGGAACCGCAAGGCCTCGCTCAACGACAACGGCGGCACCATCGTCGATCTCACGGAAGAAAAGGTCTACGAGCTCGACGCCAAGAAGAAACAGTACACCGTCACCACGTTCGACGAGATCCGCCGCCGGATGCGCGAAGCGCAGGAGCGCGCCAGAAAGGAAGCGGAAAAGGAGTCGGGCAAGGACCCGTCCGAGCGGCCGCAGGAGCAGAAGCCGGCGAAGGAATTCGAGGTCGACTTCGACGTCAAGGACACCGGCCAGCGCCGACAGATCGCCGGCTACGACGCGCGCAATACGATCGTGACCATCACCGTCCGCGAGAAGGGGCGCAAGCTCGAAGAGTCAGGCGGCATGGTGATGACCAACGACATGTGGCTGGGCCCGCAGATTCCGGAGCTCAAGGAGCTGGCCGAATTCGAGATGAAGTACTGGAAGCAGCTTCAGGGCCCGCAGACCGCCGCGATGTCGGCGGAGCAGATGTCCGCGGTGCTGGCGATGTATCCGCTCGTCGCCAAAGCGATGGAACGGATGCAGAAGGAAGGGGACAAGCTCGCCGGCACGCCGCTCGATACGACGATGACGTTCGAGGCGGTGCTGAGCGACGAGCAGCTGGCGCAGGCCAAGGCGGATCAGCAGAAGTCGGGCGGCGGCGGCATCGGCGGCCTGCTCGCGAAGAAGCTGATGAAGAAAGAGGATCCGAAACAGCGGGCGACGATCTTCACCTCGATCCACCAGCTGCTCGACATCTCGAAGTCCGTCGCCGCGACCGATCTGGCGGTGCCGGCGGACTATAAAGAGAAGAAGTAACCCGCCGCGCTACGCCGCATCGAGCCGCGGCAGATAGATCCGGAACGAGGCGCCTGGTCCCGGCGCCTCGTTCAGGTAAATCCACCCGCCGCTCTGCTTCACGATCCCGTAGACCGTCGCCAGCCCCAGGCCGGTCCCCTTCCCCTGTGCCTTGGTGGTGTAGAACGGCTCGAAGATGTGGCGGCGCACCTGCTCCGGGATGCCGTGGCCGGTGTCCGACACGGTGAGCGTCACGAACGACCCGGGCACGAGCCCGACGAGTCCCGCCGTGTCTTCGAGGCGCAGGTCCTGATTGGCGGTCACAATCGTGACCCTGCCTCCCTCGGGCATCGCGTCGCGCGCGTTGGCCGCGAGGTTCATCAGCACCTGCTCCAGTTGTCCGGGATCCGCCCTGACGTCGCCGAGCAGCGGATCCGTCTCGACCCGCAGCTCCACCTCGTCGCCGAGCAGCTTGCCCAGCAGCTTCTGGATGTTCTGGATGATGTCGTTGAGGTTCAGCCGGCGCGGCTGCATCACCTGCTTGCGGCTGAACGCGAGCAGCTGCCGCGTGAGCGCGGCGGCGCGGTTGGCCGCCCGCTTGATCTCCTCGACGTCGGCGCGGCGCGGATCCTCCGCCGCGAAGCCGTCGAGCAGCAGATCCGCGTAGCCGAAGATCGCGGTGAGCACGTTGTTGAAGTCGTGCGCCACGCCGCCGGCGAGCCGGCCGACCGCCTCCATCTTCTGCGCCTGCCGGAGCTGCAGCTCGCTGTGGCGGAGCGCCTCTTCGGCGGCGCGCCGTTCGCTGAGATCGCGGATCCACGCCGCGAACACCGGCCCGGCAGGCGTGTCGACGCGCGAGACCGACAGCTCGAGCGGGAACCGCTCCGTCCCGCCGCGGAGGCCGTACAGCTCGAGCCGGCGCCCGACGATGCGGGAGGGGGCGCCGACGCGGAACGCCGCCAGCGCGCGGCGGTGCTCCTCACGCTGTTCTTCCGGGATGATCAGGGCGGCAAGCTCGCGGCCGACGGCCTGTTCGCGCGTCACCTCGAACATGCGCTCCGCCGCCGCGTTCAAGTCGACGACGGCGCCGTCCGCGCTCATGGTGATGATCGCGTCGAATGCACCATCGAGCACGGGATCCCGCATTGCCGAATTGTACTGGCTGCCGGCTGGCAGCGGCCGGCTTCCGGCTTCCGGCGTCTACTTTCGTCGCTCGTTCTTGACCAGGGCGGCGAACACCTGATCCTGCTCGTACCCCGAGAGCCGCTCGGCGGACGCGAGGTAGGCGTCGCGCACGTCGCCGCTGAGCGAATGGGTGCGGGCGATCAGCTGCAGCAGCTGCGACAGTTCGTAGCCGCTCATGCCGCTCGAGGCGCGCAGCACCTCCCGCAGCGTCTCGGCACCGGCCGCCGGGTTGCGGACGACCGCCTGCAGCACGCGGCCGCGCTCGTAGCCGGAGCTCACCGCCGCGACGGTCTTGAAGAAGGGACCGCGCGCGGCCCCCTCGACGCCGTTCTGCTTCAGCACCTCGAGCAGGAACGACGCCGTTTCGTAGCTGCTGCTCATCGGCGCTGCGGCCGTCAGCGCCGACGCGAGCAGCGCCTGATCGCTCGGCTGCGTGTCGCTCACCGCGGCGCTGAGCACGCGGCGCCGCTCGTAGTCGCTCTGGATGGTGCCGACGACGCGGAAGAACGCGGCGCGGTTGCGTTCGTCGAGCGGCTGCTGCGACAGGATCTGGCGGAGCAGCTCGGACAGCTCGTAGTTCGACTGGATCGTCGCGGTGTTCTCGAGGATCGCGGCGAGCGTCCCGGAGCTGACCGGTCCGCGCTTGAGCATCGCCGAATACACACGACGCAGCTCGTAATCGGAGCCGATGCCGGAAGCGGCCTGGAAGTAGGCGCGCCGCGACGCGTCGTCGGCCGGCAGTTTGTCGGCGATGGCGATGAGCAGCTGCGCGAGCTCGTAACTGGAACTGCGCATCTCGCCGGAGGCCTGCACCATCACCTGCTTGTACTGTTCGGGCGTGAGCGTGGCCTGCTTGAACAGCTCACGGAAGTACAGCCCCTTCACGTAGGTGGACTGAATGCGGCCGATCTCGCTCATCACCGCGGCCACGCCGCCGCTGCGGAGGAAGCGCGCGACCCGCGCCGGGGCGCCGATGCCGGTGTTGCGCACGAACTTCGGCAGGTTCTGCTGCAGCCAGGTGCGCCCCGCCGGCTCGAACGGCCGCTCGGACCCGTTCACGAAATAGCGGCGCTCGAGCTGCCCGCCGCGCTCGCTGATCTCGACCGAATGGCGGCCGATCCAGTTCCCGTCCGTGATCTTGAGATAGCCGCCCGGCGAGATCTGACGAACGTCGCTGTCGTCGTCCGAGAATTCGAACGCGCCCGCGTACTTCACCTCGAGCTTCTCGCCGTTGCTCGACCAGACCCACGTGCCGCGGGTGTCGTCCGCGTGGTGGCTGATGCTCTGGCGGCCGTCCGGCGCCGGGGGGGCGGGGGGCACGGGGGGCACGGGGGGCACGGGTTCTCCGGGTTCTACGGGTTCTACGGGTTCTACGGGTTCTACGGGTTCTACGGGTTCGGGTTCTACGGGTTCGGGTTCTCCGGGTTCGAGTGCGGGTTCACGCGGGGCTCCGGGTTCTGCCGATGGCGGCGCGGGCGGAGCCGGCGGGGCGGGGGGCGCGGGCGGGGGGGCGAACGGGACGCGCTGCAGGGTGGCGTACGAACTCGTCGTCGCTACGGACGACTGCCCGGCCTGGAGGGTGTCCGGGTCGACGGCGATGCCGCCGATCAACAGCAGCGCAACGGTGCCGGCAAGCCACGCGGGCCCGCGGACAGTGTGCGATGACGGAGCGCCGAGCAGGCGGCGCACCCGCTCCAGCAGCGAGCCGCCCGTCGCCGCCATCGCGATGTGATGATCCGGCGCGGGACCGGAGCGCAGCGCTTCCAGATCGGCCAGCGCGCTGGCATAGGCGACCGGATCGCCGCACAGCGACACCGCGAGATCGTCGCAGCAGTTCTCGCGCTCCACGCGGATCCGGCGTGAGACCCACCACACCGCCGGATGATAGAAGAGCACGGTCTCGACGAGCGTCTGCAGCAGGTTCACGACGTAGTCGTGGCGCCGGATGTGCGCGAGCTCGTGCGCCAGGATGGCTTCGAGCTGCTGCGGCGTCAGGCCGCCGAGCACACTGGCCGGCAGCAGTATCACCGGCCGCACGAATCCGATCACCGTCGGGACGTCGACCAGCGTCGACTCGAGCAGAGTGATCGCGCGCGTGATGTGCAGCCGCCGCGACAGGCGGGCGGCCATGCGCCGGCAGGCGTCATCCGCGGTGCTGACGCCGTGCGTGCGCAGACGCTGAATCCACCACCAACCGGTCAGCAGCCGCAGGCTGAGCAGCGACACGCCGATCAGCCATGCGAGCATCAGCGACGGAAGCAGCGGCTCGATGCGCACCGCGCGCATGCGATCGAGCGCCAGCGCACGCCACGAGGCGGTGCGCACCGGCGCGGACGCCGCGACCTCGCTGCCGCTCGCCGCCGGTCCGCCGCCCAACGCGACGCTGCTGTCGATCACGGGCGGCTGAGCGGCACTTGCGGCTCCGGCGTCGCTGACGAGGCCGAGCGACTGGTACCTCTGCACGCCGGTGACGATCGGCAGCGTCAGCATCAGCGCGAGGCCGCTGGTCGCCACCACGTACCGAACGTCGGAGGCGCTGCGGCGAAGCACGGCGAGGGCGAGGGCAGTCAGCACGCCGATCGCGGCTCCCTGCCACACGAACTGGAGCAGCGCCCAGCCCACCGCCTGCGGGGCCGGCTGCTGGAGCAGCGTGTCAATCGCGGGTGTCAACATCGCGGACCTCCCTGTCGTTCCTGGCGCTGTCGATCGCCTTCCGGATGTCGCGCAGCTCTTCCGCGGACGCACGTTTCGTGGCGAGCGCCTGCATCACGAGCTTGCCCGACGAGCCGCCGAAGGCGCGCTCCAGCAGATCGCGGAGGAGCTGCCGCTGCGTGACTTCCTCGCTGAGGCGCGCGCGATAGATGTGCGTGCGGTCGCGCTCGTCGCGCTCCACCAGCCCCTTCTCCGTCATGATCTGCAGGAGCTTCAAGGCCGTCGTATAGGCGGCCGTCCGCTCGGCGGCGAGAATCTCGTGGACCTGCCGGACGGTGCTGGGACCGCGATCCCACAGGATCCGCAGGATCGCCAGTTCGGCGTCGGTCGGCTTCGGGACGGTGGCTCGGGACATAGGAGCGGAGTATCTACGACAACCTTCGTAGTGTCAACGAAAACCTTCGTACCTATACGAGTGGGATAATCTCCGGGTTCACACGGAGGTGATGTGGCAACCTACGCAAAGTTCGAGACGACCGAAGGCAATTTCAAGATCCGCCTGTTCGACCAGGAGGCACCGAACACGGTGGGCAATTTCGTCGGGCTCGCCGAGGGCACCAAGGAATGGCGGGATCCGAAGACCGGCGAGCGCAAGAAGGCCCCGTTCTACGACGGCATCATCTTCCACCGCGTCATCAACGGCTTCATGATTCAGGGCGGCGATCCGCTCGGCCAGGGCACCGGCGGGCCTGGCTACAACTTCGCGGACGAGTTCCATCCGCAGCTGCGGCACGACAAGGCGGGAATCCTGTCGATGGCGAATGCCGGGCCGAACACCAACGGCAGCCAGTTCTTCATCACCCTCGGACCGACGCCGCATCTCGATCGCCGGCACTCCGTGTTCGGTGAGGTGGTCGAAGGGCTGGACGTCGTGAAGAAGATCGGCGCCGTTCCCACCGGCCGGCAGGATCGGCCGGTGACGCCGGTCGTGATCAACAAAGTCTCCATCGAGCGGACGGCCTGATGGATCCCGCGCCGTTCGACGACCTGGTCGATCGGGCGACGCGCGGAGATGCTCCCGCGCTCGAGGCGCTGATGCCGCTCGTCTACGCCGAGCTGCGGCGCCTCGCGGCGCACTACCTCAAGGGGGAGCGCCCCGGCCAGACGCTGCAGCCGACGGCGCTCGTCCACGAGGCCTACCTCAAGCTGCTCAAGGATCGCCCCGAGCGCTGGCAGAACCGCGCGCACTTCTGCGCCATCGCGGCGCACGCGATGCGCCAGATCCTGATCGAGCGCGCCCGCGCGCGGCACGCGCTGAAGCGCGGCGGCGGCCAGCCGCGCGTCACGTTCGACGAAGCGCTGCCGGCGCCGGCACCGGCACAATCGGTCGACATGCTGGCGCTCGACGCCGCCCTGGATCGTCTCGCCGAGCTCGATGCCGGGCAGGCGCGAATCGTCGAGCTGCGCTACTTCGGCGGACTCTCGATCGAGGAGACCGCCGAGGCGATGAAGATTTCCCCCGCCACCGTCAAGCGGCACTGGGCCGCCGCGCGCGCGTGGCTCGCGAAAGAGCTGGAGCCGTGATCCGCCCCGGACCACGCGGGTAACGACGTGACCGCGCGGGACGACTGGGCGCGCGTGAACGCGCTGTTCGCGGAGGTGCTGGAGCTGGCCCCTCCGAAGCGCGAGGAGGCGCTCGCGCGCGAGGCGGAAGAGCGCCCGGCGGTGGCGGCCGAAGTCCGCGCCATGCTCCGCGCCCACGATCGATCCGGCGGGTTCCTCGAGTCGTCGGCGTGGGCCGACGCGCCGGAGCTGCTGTCGGAAACCGCCGCCGAGAACTCGCTGACCGGGCGCCGCATCGGTCCGTACGCCGTCCGCGAAGAGGTCGGCCGCGGCGGCATGGGCGTCGTCTACGCCGCCGAAGACGAGCGTCTCGGCCGCGTCGTCGCGCTGAAGATGCTGCCGCCCGCCTACAGCCGCGATACGGTCGCGCGCGAGCGTCTGGCGCGCGAAGCGCGCGCGGCGGCGGCGCTGTCCCATCCGTCGATCGCGACCATCTACGCGCTCGAGGAGATCGACGGCACCCTGTTCATCGCCAGCGAGCTGGTCCGCGGCGCGACGCTGCGGTCGGCGCTGGCCTCCGGACACCTGCCGCGCGAGGGGCTGCTCGACACGCTGACGCAGATCGCCGAAGCGCTCGCCGCCGCGCATCAGCACGGGATCGTGCATCGCGATCTGAAGCCGGACAACGTGCTGCGTACCGCAGAAGGACGGATCAAGGTCGTCGATTTCGGGATCGCGCGCCACCTCACGCCGCCGCTCGGCAACGGCGCGCACGGCCTGACGCTCACCGGGACGCAGCTCGGAACGCCCGGCTACATGGCACCGGAGCAGCTGCGCGGCCGGCCGATCGACGCGCGCGCCGACATCTTCGCCTTCGGCGTGATGGCCTACGAGCTTGCGACCGGCAGCCATCCGTTCGGCGGCAGCGACCCCGCGGCGCTGCTCGAACGGCTCGTATCGGACGACCCGCCGCTGTCGCGCCCGCTCGAACCACAGGGCCTCGATCGCATCATCCGCACCTGCCTGCGCGGCGATCCCGCGGCGCGCTACGGCTCGGGGGCCGAACTGCTCGAGGCCCTGCGCCGGCTGCAGCCCGCCGCGGCAAAACCGGACCCCGCTCCGCCGTCGCTCCAAGGCGCGTGGTGGTGGAAGTTCCATCAGGTTGCCGTGGCGATCATGACGATCGCCGTCGTTCTGCAGGTCGGCTACCGCGTCCGGCAGTGGATCGCGCCGTACGGGTCGCCCGTCTTCCTGGTCGTCCTGGTCCTGGCGACGATTTCCACCACCCTGCGCCTCCACATGTGGTTCGTCTCGCAGGTCCATCCCGCCGCGCTGATCGCGCTGCGCGGGCGAGTCCTGCAGTGGGTGGTCTTCTGCGAGTCGCTGCTCGTCGGCATCCTCATGGGGCTCGGCATCATCATCTCCGGCCCGGCGGACGGAACCGCGGCGCATCTGATCGTCACCGCGCTGCTGCTGCTGATCTCGCTGCTGGTCATCGAACCGGCGACGACGCGGGCATCACTCAACCAGGGGTGAACCGATGGGTCACGCGAGCCGCGCAGGACGATGAGGATGCTGGCCGCCTGGGGTGCGGCAATGATCGCCGCGTGGCTGCCGCATCGCCGCTGGCGCGCCCTGCCTTCCTCGATTCCGGTCGAACGCGCCGCGGTGATCTCGGGTCTGTTGACGATCCTCGCCGGAGCCGCCATCGGGATACCCGGCTTCCTGGAGCACGCCGGCGCGAACATCTCGTTCGTCAACGAGACGATCGTGCGCGAAGCGCAGCGAAACAGCGCCGTCGATTACAACCGCGGCATGGTGATGGGCTTCTCGGGCCTCTCGATCTTCACGTTCCTCTTTCTCACGCCGACCGGACTGCTCACGCTCTATCTGCTCGGCAGCGGCGCCGTGCGCGCCGCCGGCGCGTGGTTCGAGGACCCGGTTGGCGATCCGATCCTCACGGCGATCGATGCGGCGGTGACGGGAGGCCGCGACCGCGGCCGGCGCGAACGCTCACGCCGGCGACGCGACGCGCTCGAAGGGCCTGAAGTTCCCGATCGCCTGGTGAGCCCCAGCGCCGCCGGACTGCCGGGCTGCGATCTCGTGATCGTTGCGTCGAGGGTGAAGCCCGGATGGGAGAAGGGGGTCACCGTGTTCACCGCGGATGCGGCATACCGCATCGGCGAACCCGTGGAACGGACGATCGCCGGCCGTCTGCGGACGCTGTATCCGCTGACGGAGCACAAGGACTTCGAAGCGATCCGCAAGTCCGTCTACTACGACCTGCCCATCAAGGCAGGAAACGGCGGCGCTTCCGCGGCGGAGGGGGATCGCACGAGGGCGGATCCTTCGGCGTGAACAGCTCGTACGTGCCGTCGCGATGGACCGACGCCAGGTCGAGGAGATCGACCGCCATCTCGCGCAGCCCGCCAGGCGCGCGCCCGGCGTCGAGGATGACGTAACGCACGCAGGATCGCCGCAGGAAGGTTTCGCGCCAGTCGCGCGCCGCGGCCGCCGCCTCGGCGGAGAGCGGCCGTCCCTCGCTGAGTGTCGTCAGCGCCCCCATCATCGGATCCGACGCGTTGCGCCGCTTCCGCCACTTCGAGACCCGCGACAGATACCCGCCGATCACCGGGCGGCGGTGCCTCGTCTGGAAGAACGGGGACGCCGGATTGTAGTTGCCGAGCGATGAGGTCCCGTCGCGCAAACCGGCGGGCAGTTCCAGCAGCCGCGCGGCTTCGTCGGGATGGCGGGCCGTCGTGGCGATCAACTCGTAGACGTGCGGCACGACGGCCGCGTGCAGCGGGCGCGGCGCGGGCAGCAATTCCACCGCCAGCGCCACGGCGAGCGCCACGATCCAGAGCGGCGCGCGCGCCGTGCGCCGCCGCCACAGCTCCTGCACCGCGAATGCGAACAACAGCGACAATCCGAGCGCCGCCACCACCGCGAAGCGCGACGGCGATCGCGCCAGACTGAACACCGGCACGTAGCGCAGCAGGGCCCACGGCGTCGGCAGGTAGGTATTCAGGCCGGCCACGTGCACGAACGGCCCGAGCGACAGCAGCACGAACGCCGCCGTGAAGGCCATCCACATCCTCGGCAGCAAGCCGCGCCAGGCGGCGACGGCGATCGCGGCGAGGGCGGCCAGCGGGAAGGACGCGACGAACTCCGGGAACGCGTCCGTGCGCGGCGGAAGGAACCACGGGCGGGTCCAGCCGCCGAACCACGCCTGATTCGGGTTCGGCACGAAGTAGGCCAGCAGATCGACACCGCGCGGACTCGAGCGCCAGAACACTTCGACCGCCGGCAGCCGGTCGGTCATCGCGCGGACCACGATCCCGACGAGCAACGGCGACAGCAGAACCAGGCAGACGCCGGCGGCCACGGCGCCGAGCGCGGTAAGCCGCGGGAGCGCACGCGCCGGGTCGTCGATCCGCACCCGCGGACGCCACGTCTGCCAGGCGCGCAGCACGAGCAGGCACGAGAGCGCCAGCATCGGCGTGTAGACCGTCTGCAGCTTGATCGTCATGCCGCCGGTCACCAGGTCGGTCGGGCCGTTGACCGCCCGCCACACGATCAGCGCGGCAACCAGCGCCGTCAGCACGTCGAGCACCCGCACGGCGGCGATGCTGGCGCGCGTCGCCGCCCCTCGCGACCAGGCAGTGAAACGCCAGCCGACGATGAACGTCCCCATCACCACGCAGTAGATGCCGTAGTACGCGTCGGAGTAGGTCGCGATGGCGACGACCGTGCCGATCAGGACGGCATCCCGGTAGCGCCGGGTGTCGAGCGTGCGCAGCAGCGCCCACAAGAACAACGGCAACGGCGCCGCGATGACCAGGCTCAGGTGGGCCGTCTCGCGCGCCGTGATGAACGGCGAAGCGGCGAATACGGCGCCGCACAGCCCCGCCGCCGCCCGCGACAGACCGACCTGTCTGGCCAGCAGGAACGCGGCCGCGCCGCTCAGCGCGACGAACGCGATCATCACGACGTTGTAGGCGCCGACGACGCCGAGCGGGCCGACGAGCGGAAACCCGAGCAGCCCGGCGACCGGCGTGTAGTTGTGCAGCGCGAAGTCAGTGCCGCCGGTGTACGCGAAGACGTGATCGGTCGAGAACGGGAGCCGCGCGTGGCGCACCAGCTCGTGGCGGAAGATCCAGAGATTCCAGAGGTATATCCCGGTATCTCCGCCGGTGCTGCCAAGCAGGTGGGTCCGCAGATGGAGCGGCAGCGGCCACGTGAGCAGGCACGCGAGAGCGGAGTACCCGACGAGAACGACCGCACGCGTCGCAGCCACGTGCCGACGCCACCCTGGCACGGCGCAACTATAGATCAAAACCGCCTATCTGATCGCGATCCAGTTGATGTCAGCCGCCGTGCCGAGGGGGCCGTTGGCCGACACGACGAGGCGCAGGACGTGCGGTCCGGCGCTGAGCGACACGCCGGCCTTAGTGACGGTCTGCCACACGTTCCAGCCTCCGGTGTCGGGCAGGACGATCGGCCCGGTCACGTTCGCGCCGTCGACCAGCAGGCTGACGGTGCCGCCGCCTCCCGCGGAGGCGACGCGGAGGTCCAGCGAGTACGTGCCGGCGGTCACGACGTTCACCGAGTAGGCGAGCCACTCCCCCGCGCGCACCGACTTGATGTTGTAGCCGCCGCTCGAATCCGACGTCACCCTGATGTCCACGTCGTCGCTGCGGTACGCACCGGAGCTGTTGCCGGCGGTGGTGTCGTGGTACGCGGAGCCTTCGCCGCCGCGGTCGTAGTTCTCCGCCTCGATGCGATTGGGCAGCGCGAGCGCGGTGCCGCTGTAGGCCGGCGACGGCGGCGGCGGCGCCGACGTCGTCGCTGACACCCGCATCCAGTTGATGTCGGCGGCGGTGCCGGTGGAGCCGTTCGCCTCGATCGACAGCCGCAGCACGTGCGTCCCTGCCGGGAGCGTGATGCCGTCCTTGCGCACGGTCTGCCAGACGCTCCATCCGCCGGTGTCGGGCAGCGCGATCGCGCCGCTGACGTCCGTGCCGTCGACCAGGAGACGCACCGTGCCGCCGGTTCCGCTCGAGGCGACGCGGAACTCGACCCCGTAGGTTCCGGCGGCGGCGATGCTCACGGTGTAGGCGAGCCACTCGCCGGCGCGCACCGATTTCACGTTGTAGGTGCCGCTCGCGTCCGACGTCACCCGAATGTCGACGTCGTCGGTCCGGTAGGCGCCGGAGCTGTTGCCCGACGTCGTGTCGTGATACGCGAGACCTTCGCCGCCCTTGTCGTACGCCTCCGCCTCGATCCAGCCTGGCAGCGCGATCGGCGTGCCGGTGAACGGCGCGGAGCCTGCGGAGGTCGGCGGCGGCGGCGCGGGCGCAGGAGGCGGCGCCGTGGGCGCGCTGGCGGCGGCCATCGCGGCGTTCAAGGTGTACAGGTCGACGCCGATGTCCTTGCCGTCGGTTCCCGCTCCCTTCGAAGCGCTGGTCGAGACCAGCCGGTAATCGGCGGCGCCGCGATTCACGAAGTCGGCGATCCACTGCGACAGCGTGGGGAAGTCGTTGCCGGCGGGATAGCGGCTGTCCGCTCCGGCGATCGCGTTGCGCAGCACCACCGCGCCGGGCGCATACGCGTTCAGCGTGACCGATCCTTCCTGCGAGTTCGAGCCGAAGATGCCGTACAGGTTGTCGCGCAGGAGGTTGTTGGTGATGACGACGCCGGGAATCTGGGTCGTGGCCGGCCAGCCGGACGCTTCGTAGAACACGATGGTGTCGTTGCCGTCGTTGTCGACGGTGTTGTGATCGAACACGATGTCGCGCGGCCCGTTGCCGATCACCGCGAACCAGCCGTTGCCCGGATTCCCCGCGGTCGAGTAGTAGGTGCTGACGTCGTAGATCAGGTTGTTGCGGACGTAGATGTTGGCGGTCTGCCGGCTGGTGGCGTTGTTGTCGTAGCCGAGGATATTGAACACCGCGGCGACGTGCCGGATGATGTTGTTCTGGACCACGATGTTCTGCACGACGGTCCACGGTGCGGTGTTCTCCTGGTTGCGCGGCGTCAGCACGATCGAGTAGCCCTGCTGCCCGGCGGCCCAGTTGTTCTCGATGATGTTGCCCTCGATGAGCACCGTGTCGGCGTTCTTCAGCTCGATGAGGTTCTTCACCGTCCACGAGGCGTACATCCACGAGATCGGCTTGGTGATCAGGTTCCGGCGGATCGTGATGTTCGACGGCACCAGGTTCGGGATCGCAGGATCGCTTCCGCCGAACAGGATGTTCTCGGCGGCGGCTTCGATGTGGTTGTTCTCGATCAGGTACGGGCCGGGGCCGTTCCAGCCCGCGATCGCCTGCGTGTCGAGCCACTCCCCCTTGATGTCCGAGATGTGGGAGCCGACGATCTGGGTGTCGCCGCTGTTGAGGGCGATGGCGCGCCGCTGCGCGTACGACGGATTGCCGTGGATGTAGCAGCGGTCGACGATCAGGTGGTGCGGCACCTGGCTGAGCGACGTCTGCCACGGACCGGTCGTGCCGAGCTCGAGCAGGTTGGCCGCGCTGGTCGATACGCTCGGCAGAATCTCCAGGAACTGGAGGCGCCAGTACGATGCGGCGCCGATCGTGCGGAAGGCAGGACCGTTCTGCGTGGAGCGGATCTTCGGCAGCGCGCCGGCGTACGACGGATCGATTCGGACGCCCGCGGCGGGCAGCGAGGCGTCAGATGCCGCAGAGCGGATCGTGATGTAGGCAGAGCCCCCCTTTGCGGGCAGCGTGTAGTTGCCGGTGAAGACGGCGCCGGCGGCGATGAGAATCGTATCGCCGGGCTGTGCGGCGTCGATCGCCGCCTGCAAATCTCCACCGGCGTTCACCGTCAGCGTTGCGGCGCCGGCGGCGCGCGCAGAGAGGAACACGGACACACACAGACAGAATCCGACCAGATGTCTCATCAGTAATACCCGGCTCGCAACAGAGGTTGAGGTGCGCATTGCCGAGGCAAGCGGCGGGCCAGGAGAATTCGAGCGAAAGACGAGGAAAACGGGGGCGCGCGCAGCGCTGCCGGGTCAATTCTTCACGAATCTCCGGCAGAGCTGCGTAATTCGTTCCGGCAATTACTGACTGTCGCCCGCTCGCGGCGAGAGGTAGTGCCGCAGCCACGCGTGAATTTCGGCGAGATGCCGGCGGCTGTTCTCCCCCTTGAGGATCCAGTGCCCCTCGTCGGGGAACGTGAGCAGGCGGGCGCGGACGCCCTGACGCTGCAGCAGCTTGAACGTCGTGATGCTCTCGTTCAGCGGCACGCGGAAATCGAGCTCCCCCTGCGTGATGAGCGCCGGCGTCTTCCAGCTGCCGGCGTAGCGGAACGGGCTCTGGTCCATCCACTGTCCCTTGCCTTCCCAGACCGGCCCGCCCATGCGCCACTCACGGCCGATGCCGCCGTCGTTGACGCCGTACTGCGATTCGTTGTTCGACGCGCCGGCGTGAATGACGAGACAGCGGAACTGGGTCGTATGACCGTTGAACCAGTTCATGAGGTAGCCGCCGTAGCTCGCGCCGAGGGCGCACTGCCGCGTGCTGTCGATGAACGGGTAGCGTCGAATCGCTTCCTGCGCGCCTTCGAGGACCTCGAGCGCCGGTCCGCGCAGCACGTCGCGCTCGATGTCGCCCGCGAACGCCTCGCCGAACCCCGTCGACCCGGTGTAGTTGGTCAGGACGAGCGCGTAGCCGGGGGCGGTGAGCAGGTGCGCGTTCCATCGCGTCGAGAAATTGTCGCCGTCCATCGCGTTCGGCCCGCCGTGGGGCATCACCAGCAGCGGATACTTGCGCGAACGATCGAGCCGCGGCGGGAAATAGATCACGTTGTGGATCCGCTTGCCGTTCTTCGCGGTGAACCAGAAGTGCTCCGGCTTCGGCAGATCGAGCGCGTCGAGCACCGCGCGGTTCGCGTCGGTCAGCAGCACGTGCGTGCCCGCCGCCGCATTCACGCGAACGATCTCCGTCGGCTGCGTGCTGGCGACGTAGGTGGCGACGATGCCGCCGTCGGCTTCGGCGGGCGAGCCGTAATTGCCTTCCTTCACGTCGAACAGCCGCGCCGGCGTGCCGCCGCCGATGGAAACGCGGAACAACTGCGTGAAGCCGCTGTCCTGGGCGTCGAACAGCACGGACGCGCTGTCCCGCGCGATCGTGAAGCTGCCGACCGCGCGATCCAGCGCCTCGGTCAGCATCGTCGGCCCCGCTGCGGACGGCCAGTCGAAGCGCGCCAGGCGCGTGAGCGTATACGGCTGCTTCGCCGTCGACACCCGGCGCGCGCGGGCAATGAGCACGCGCCCGTCGCGCGAGAACGCCGGGTCGGCGAAGTCGTGTGCCGCAGTGCCGATGGCGATCGGCTCCTGCCCTTTCTTCATCCGGAACAGCCGCGACGGCACTTCCTCGCGCATCATCGCGTCCTGGTTGGTGGCGGCGACGAAGACGATCTCGTCGCCGCCGGGGGCCCACACCGGCGACAACGCGCGCGTCGCCCCCTCCCCGGTGAACGCGCCGTCGAACCCGGACATCGCCGCGAGCTTCGTTCCTTCGAGCCAGTCCTCGGCGGCGCCGCCCTCGAGCGGCGCCACGAAGATGTGGGGCTTCGATCCGTCGAGCCAGGCGTTCCAGTAGCGGATGGGCATCGCGTCGAACGCGCGCGCGGTGGACTTGTCCGCGGGCGCGCCGGCACGCTTGACGGAGCTTTCGAACAGCAGCGCCTTGCCATCGGGCCGCCACTTCGGATTGGCGGCGCCGGTGGCGATCGACGTGACCCGCCGCGCCTCGCCGCCGTCCACGGCGATGACGTAGATCTGATCGGCGGAGTCGCCGCTCCGCCTGGCGGCGAAGGCAATCCACTTCCCGTCGGGGGACCACGCCGCGCCGGACTCGGCCTCCTTCGTCGAGGTCAGGCGCCGCGGTTTCGATCGGCCGTCAGGCGAGACGATCCACAGATCCGTCACCGCCGCGGCGGGGTCGTAGCTGGGCTCGGTGACGTTGTAGACGATCGATTGGCCGTCGGGACTGACCACCGGCCGGGTGGTGCGCGCCATCGTGTAGACGTCCTCGTGCGTGATGACGCGCCTGGCGGGCTGCGCCGACAGCGAAGTGGCGAACAGCAGGGCGACGACGATCGACAGTCGCTTCATAGGTGCTTCTCGAAGAAGGTGAGGAACGCCAGCCAGTCGGCGCGGGAGGCGACGTGGCCGCCCGTGTGGTAGTGCCAGCCGAGATCGCCGTCGATGATCGGGGTGTCGAGCGGCGGCAGTGACGAGACGCCGAGATCCTTCCTGCCGAGCAACCGGTACACGGGTCCGGCGGCGACCTGCGCGAGGAACTCTCCTTTCGGATCGGCCCACTGATCGCCGGTCCCGCCGGTGACGAACACCGGCCGCGGCGCGCTGAGCGCGATCAGCATGTGCGCGTCGACCGGCATGTCGTTCCAGCGCCCCGCCCACTTGGTGAACGCGGGCGCGAACCACCACGGAAAGTTCTGCGCCATGTCGTCCACGGTCTCTCCCCAATCGCGCCGTGCAAGGGCGGCCCCCATCTCGCCCGAACAGCTCGAGAACACGGCCGCGATCCGTGGATCGAGCGCCGACGCCCACAACGCGGTCTTGCCGAGGCGCGAGTGTCCGAACAGCGCGATGCGCGTGCCGTCGACGGCCGGATCCGTCTGCAGATAATCGATGACGCGGCTGGCGCCCCACGCCCACGCGCTGATCGCCCCCCACGCATCCGCGCCGCGCGGCGACGTCGAGGTGACGCCGATGACACCCTTGTCGAACGTGTTGTTGCGATCGGGCTGAATCTCCTGGTACCCGACCTTCGCGTAGCCCCAGCCGCGGGCGAGGATGTCGGCCGCGACCGGCGGATCCGCAATGGGCGCGCCCGCGCCGCCGAAGCTCAGAAGAAGGATGACCGGAACGCGGCCGCTCGTCTTCTGCGGCAGGTCCAGCGTCACGTTAATCCGCGGCGCATCGGCGAGGGAGCCGACCGTCCCGACGATGGACTTGCGCGGGCCGTGATCTTCTTTCACGACCCAGGTGACGCGCGGCGCCGAGGCGGGAATCCGGCCGAAGATCTCGGATTCGTACAGCCGCAGGATCTCCGCGCGCCGCCGGGCGGTCCAGTCGCGCGCGGTGCGCACCGGCGTGCCGTCGGCGAACACGAGGGGATCGGGCAGCGTATAGGCCTTGACCTTCGCCTCGTCGTAGTTGGAGACGTGACCGGTGGCGAGCGCGCGGCGCAGGGGATTGCCGTTGGCGTCGCTGCCCAGGTTCGTCTGTTGCTGCTGTTGTTGTTGGGGCGCCGCCGGCTGCTGTGCGTGCATCGTCACCGCGACCGCCGCAAGCAGCAGGGCCGGACTGAAGAGCCGAATCATGCGCGCTATTCTAGGCGGAAAGCGGCAGGCGGACAGCGGCAGGCCGCAGATCTACCTCTGTCTGCCCCACCATGCGCGCCAGGCGGCGGGATCCCTGCCGAGGCTCTCGCCGGTGATGTCCCGCAGCGCCTGGAACACCCACCCGCGCGTCTGCTCGTCCAGCGCCATGTCGGCCGCATAGTCGATCAGGGTCGGGACCGCGATCATCCGCTGGGCACGGGTCAGCATGCCCGATTGCGCCAGACTGCACGCCGCGCGCTCGCGGATCATCGGCGACGGGTCGTCGTGGAAGATCCGCAGCAGCGGCTCGATCGTGTCATCCGTCGCCAGGTAGGCCAGACCCTCGACGGCCCAGTACCGCACGTTGACGTTCTCGTCGTGGATCGACGCGAGCAGGATGCCGGCGACCCGCTGCGGCTCCACGCCGCGTCCGCCGAGCAGCCCGAGATCCCATAGCGCGTTGGCGCGCGGCCCCTGCGGTGCGGTCCGCGCGAGCGGCTCCAGCCGGTCCACCGTCGCAGCGCTCTTGTCCAGGCCGCGCACCAGGATGTTGATCTCGATCGCGGCGGCGCGGACGCGGAGATCGTCCGAGTTGATCGCCATCCGGAACAGCGATTCGTAGCGCTCGCCCTGCTGCAGCTTGCCCCGCCACGACGCCAGCCGCGCCTCGATCTCGCGGTTCGCGTTGGCGTAATGGTTGATCGCGCGCTCCAGCAGGAACTCGGCCTGTGCCTGCGGCGGCATGCCATCGAGCGCTTCGAGGTGATGCTCCGACAGCAGGTTCGCGGACGCCGGCTCCGGTTTGCCTTGCAGGCTGAGGAGCTGCGCGAGCTGCACCCAGGCGGCACGCGCGTCCGCCGTCGCGACGAATACCGACGCCGCGATGACGCAGCCCACCGCCGCGGCGGTCCTCCGGGCCGCTCCGCCCGAGGGTCTCTGTGCGTTCATGGGGACAGCCCTCAGGCAGCAATCCGGGTGCCGCGCGCTCGTCGTCTAAGTCCCTCAACCGCCGTCGTGTGCGCCTGGCACGATGACGGAACAGTTAGGGCGCATTCGGATTTGTCGGCGCGTGTGCGGGACCGCCCGGCGAAATCATTGAGCAGACGGCGGCGGTCATGGGGTGTGCGACTTGCAGTGGCCCCGACACCCGTGTCGCATTCTGACAAGTCGATGGAGTTCCGGGACTACGCCGCCAGAGAGGTCGCCGACCTCGCCGAGCGCCTGACCAAGGCCGCGGCCGCGGCGGCGGATCGCGCTGCCTCGAAGGCCGAGGCGGAGGGGCGCCAGGCCCTCGACACGCTCCGCGCGCAGATGCAGGCGGAGCTGAAGAAGGTCGCCGAGGACGGTCAGAAGGCAGCCGATACCCTCCGCGGCGAGCTGCAGAACGCCGTCAAGCAGAAGGCCGCGGCGGCCGCCTCGCTCCAGGACAGCCAGACGCAGCTCGAGGCCGTGCGCGGCGAACTGGCGACCCTGCGGGGTCAAACGGACGCCGTCCGCACCGAGCTGGAAACCGTCCGCAAGGAGCTGGCCTCGACGCGCGGCGAAGCCGACAGCCTGCGCGGCAAGCTGCAGACCGCGCGCGGCGAGCTGGAATCGGCGCGGACCGACCTCAAGGCGGCGACCGAGCGCGGCAGCGTCGCCAGCACCCAGCTGGCCGAGGCCCGCAAAGCGAACGAGAAGCTCGAGCTGGTTCGCGATGAATTGATCCTGGCGCGCGACGACGAGGCGCGGGCGAAGACGGGCTTCGAGACCGAGCTGCGCAAGATCCGCGAGCAGCTGCAGGTCACCAGCGCCGCGCTCGGCGCCGCGGAGAAGAAGCTCGAGAAGGCCGCCGGCGACCGCGCCGCGCTCGAAGAGACCGTCAGCATCGCGAACAGCCAGACCGAAGCCGCCGAGGCCAAGCTCGTGGCCGTCACCGACCTGTTCAACAAGAGCGCCGCGCGGGTGAAGACGCTCGAACGCGAGAAACACGAACACGAGCGAATCGTCCAGGATCTCGAAGCGCGCCTGAAGGCCGCTGCCGCCGCGCCCGCTGCCGCGCCGGCTCCCGCAGCCGCGGCCGCCGCCGCGCCCACGTCGCTGCCGATGTTCGACGAGCTGCTCGCCGGCTTCCAGGCGCTCGAATCCGCCGCGACGATGAGCGACGTGCTCACCACGTTCGTCGAGCAGCTCGCCGCCCAGTTCACGCGCGTCGCGCTCTTCCGCGTCCGCAAGAGCCATCTGCAGGGAGAGCATCAAATCGGCTTCGACCTGAAGACCGACATCGGCAAGGTCATCCTGCCGCTCGGCATGGATTCCCTGCCGGTGCGCGCCGTGAGCTCCGGCTTGATCGAGCGGATGAGCGGCGACGAGCTGAAGGAAGGGCCCGGCGCCCCCTTCAGCGGCTCACCGCGCTTCGCGCTCGCCGTCCCGATCGTCGCCGCCGGCGAAACGCTCGCCGTCGTCTACGCCGACGATGCGGGCGGCGGAAAGAGCCGCCGGAACAGCGATGCGGCGATGGTGGCGGCGCGGTTCGCCGAAGCGATGCAGTATCACGCCGTCGCCCTGCTGATGCGGATGACCAACGAGCTGAAGGCGCGCGCCGAGCTGCAGACCTACGCACAGTCGCTGCTGCGCGAGCTCGAGGAGATGTACTCCGCCGATCAGCAGAGCGGAAAGCACGGAGACGAGCTGCAGACCCGCCTGAAGGGGAACCTGGAGTACGCGCGCAGCATCTTCGACAGCCGCGTCGCCCTCGAAGGCGGCGACGCCGCCGCGCTGCTGGACGACGAGATCGCCGCGCTGCTGGAGGGCGCGCCCGACACGCCGTTTGCCACGCATCTCGCCGCGGTCTCCGGGCGCACGGTGAAGTCGCGCAACGCCGCCGAAGCCTCGTAGTCCGCGTTTGCGCGAGCGGTCCCGCTGGGTAAGAATGCGGGCCGATGCGCGCGCTCCTGACGGCGCTGCTGGCCGTCGTGCTGATCGACCAGAGTCCCCCAGACAAACCGCCGGATGTCCGCCGGCTCACCGCGCGCACGCTGCGCACGTTCACCGCGCCGGAGGCGCGACAAGGCGTCGCCGCTGACGCGCGCCATTTCTATCCCGTCGATGACACCGTGGTCGCGAAATACGAGATCGCGACCGGCAGGCGGGTCGGCGCGTGGACGGGGCCGCGCGATGGCCTGGTGCGGCATCTGAACAGCTGCCTCGCCGGCGCCGGCCGGATCCGCTGCGCCAACTCCAATTACCCGCAGACGCCGATGGCATCGTCGATCGAGATCTTCGACGCGGCGACGATGCGGCATGCCGGGAGCCACAGCCTTGGCATGACCGAAGAGGGGTCGCTGACCTGGTTCGATCGTGCAGGCGGCGGGTGGATCGCCGGCTTCGCGCATTACGACCAGAACGGCGGGCTGCCGTTCAAGAACCATCGCTTCTCGAGCGTGGTCGCCTTCGACGCCGAGTGGCGCCGCACCGGCGGCTGGCTGTTGCCGGCATCGGTGCTCGAACGCATGGCCCCCTACGCCGCGTCAGGCGGCGCGATCGGACCGGACGGATGGCTGTATCTCCTCGGCCACGATCGTCCGGAGATGTATGTCGTGGCGCGGCCGCCGATGGGGCCGGCGCTGATTCACGTCGCGACGATCGATCTCGAAGCCGAAGGGCAGGCGTTCTCGTGGGCGCAGGACGGCTCGCGGACGGTATTCACGATCGATCGCCGCAAGGGGCTCGTGCGCATCATCGAGCTGCCGCCAGTCGCCGCCGCCGACCCCGGCGGCAGCGGGCGTTTCCGCTAGCGCCTTTTCACCAGGGCGGCAGGGTCCGGTAGAGAAATCTCTCGAGATACGGGTCGTGCGAGGCCAGCAGCTCCGGCGCGGTGCCGCTGAAATGGATCCGCCCTTCGTACAGAACGAGGAACTCGGCCAGCGCGGGGCCGCGGGCGTCCAGCTTCTCCATGCGGACGGCGCCGTCGTCGCGCACGGCGTGATGTTCGGCGATGTAGAAGGCGTCGCGGATCTGCTGCGACACGACGATCGACGTGACGTTCTGCAGATCGCGCAGCTTGACGATCTCGTCGTCCACGGTCGCGGCGATCACCGGGTCGAGTCCGGTGGTCGAGTCGTCGAAGAGCATCAGGTTCGGCTTCGACGCCATCGCGCGCGCGATGCCGACGCGGCGCCGCTGACCGCCGGAGAGGGTCGCCGGCATGCGATCGATGAAGTCGCTCAGCCCGAGGAAGGCGAGCACCTCCTCGACGCGCGCCCGCACCTCCTGCAGCGAGAGCCTGGTCTCCTCGTAGAGCCGGTAGCCGACGTTCTCCGCGACGGTGAGCGAGTCGAACAGCGCATTCTCCTGGAACACCATGCCGATGTCCGAGCGCATCGCCAGCAGCTCGGCCTCCGGCATCGTGTCGACCCGCCGGCCGTTCACCAGCACCTCGCCGGCGTCAGGCCGCAGCAACCCGAGAATCAGCTTGAGCACCAGCGTCTTGCCGACCCCGCTCGGACCGAGCAGGATCCGCATCGATCCCTCGGGAACGCTGAAGCTGAGATCGCGCAGGACGACGTGGTCGTCGAAGGCGAGCGAGACGCGATTGAATTCGACCGCTGCCGGCATCGCGATCGATTATGACCCGGCTTCAGCGGGCGCCTTCAAGCGTGCGGACGCGCGCCGTCGAGGCGCCGAGACCGAGGGCAACCCCCAGGGCGGAGAGCAAGGCCGTTTCCTGCGCGTCGTACGGGAACAGGTAGCCGCCGGCGAACCAGATGCCGTCGCGCCCCTGAAGCAGCCGAAGCACGCTCTGCGCGAGGAGGGTCGAGGGGGTCGGCAGCATGTGCTGGAACGCGGCTTCGTGCAGCACCTGCGCCGGCTGCTGACTGCGATGCGTCGTCCAGCTCTTCCACACTTTCGCCGTGGTCGCGAGCGGCGCGGTGGCGATCACCGGAGCCATCCACATCGACGCCTCGCAGAACGCGCCGTCGATCCGGCTGTTCAGGAACGACCAGAACAGCGGGTGCGATGGCGCGTACACCGGATCGGTGTGCAGCGCGAGCGTCGCGTCGTGGAACTCGATGCCGGCGAGGGCGGCCGTCTGCGTGGCCGTTCCCGGCAGTCTCGACACCAGCTGCCGCGTCGCCGGACCCGAGGCGGCGAAGACCACCTGATCGACCGGGACGGTGAAGCTGTCGGCGCATTGGATCTGGTAGCTGCCGTCGAGATTGCGGGACACCTGCTGTACGGCAGCGTTCGTGCGGAGCTGCAGCGTGGTGCACTGGGCGATGAGACGCGCGAGCACGTCGCCCATGCCGGGCTTGAGCACGTAGTAGAGAAGCGGATCGAGCGGGTTGGCCGGCAGGGCCCTGGCCGCAAACACCATGGCGGCACGCGCCGAGAGGCCGCGCGCCTGCTCGATGCTGCCGGAGAAGAGCGACGCCGCCCAGGGCAGCAGGATGCCTTCCCATTGCGCCTGCGTCAGGCCGAGCGTCGGGAGCCAGTCGCCGAGCGTGAGCGTCCAGGCGCCGTTCAACTGCTCGCGCAGCCGTGCGGCGGCGAACGCGGTCGCGAACGCGGAGGTGCCCGCGCCGTTCCACGCCGCAAGCAGCGGCCACGTCCGATCCGGGATTACCGGCGAGACGAACCGCGGCAGCGGGGTGCTCTGCGCCGCGACGGTGATCGACGCTGGAAAGCTGTGCGCGCTGGATGGCGACGCGGCCACGGGCGGATAGAGGCCGAGTGACGTCAGGAGCGCGGTGTAGGCCGGATACGGTCCGGGATGAAAGAACTGCGCGCCGAGATCGACGACGAACTGATGTCCGTCGAGATCGACGTCCACACCGCGGACGTTGCCGCCGATCGCCGGCGCCGCCTCCAGCAGCGTGACGTCGTAGTGGCCGTCGAGCATCCAGGCGAGCGACACGCCGGCCATGCCGCCGCCGATGATGCCGACGCGCGGCAGGGCGGCGGCGCGTCCGTCCAGCACGTGTGTGGCGGCGAGGGCGCCGACCGCCTGCAGCATTTCCCGCCGGGTCACTCCAGTTCGCATGGGCCTTCCGCCGGGAAGAACATATGAGATCCGGGCCTCGCTTCCAAATTGGGCGGGGGATCCGCCGTCGGGTACAGATCGCGCGCACGCTGCGCATTCACCTCTGAAGTCCGAAAACCTTCGGAGGTGTTCATGATGATGCGGAGACTGCCGGACATCGCCTTGCGCGAGTGTTTCGGCGAACTGCGCGCGGCGTGCCGGCTGCCGATCGACGAGGCGGCGCTGCAGGCGTTGATGGAGCGGGTGCGGCCGAACTTCGAGCGGATCCTCGGCCACGCTGATGGTCCGCGGCGCTGGTCGGATCACGGCCAGCGGATGCGCGACAACGGCCGGTATGTCGGGGCGCTGGCGGAGTTCTACGGCAATCGCGATCGCATGGTCGGCGCCGAGGCGCTGAGCCGCGCGTTCCAGGCGGTGCGCGAGGACTGCACCGTGCGGGCGGAGAGCACGCCGCTCGCCTACGAGTACTGCCGTCCGCCGGGAGACGAGCCGCCGCCCGAGCAGGCGCAGCACGCTGACCAGACGCACGCCAAGGTGCGCGTTCCCGAGCCGATCTGACGATTCGCGCCGGGATGGGCGCGAGCGATTCGACGATCCGCTGTGGCGCTCCGGCGCCACGGCGGCGTTCCCGCTGTCTCTCCCACCACAGATTTCATCAGAGGAGTGTCTGCCGATGCGCGGAGTGTTCGGTGCCCTGCTGCTGACCCTGATGACCCCGGCGTGGCTGGCGGCGCAAACGCCCGCCGGCGGCCGCGTGAGCGGCTCGGTGAAGGACGAACAAGGCGCGGCGATGCCGGGCGTCGCCATCTCGGCGCGCAGTGATGGCGCGCCGGGCGTCTATCGCACGACGACCGACCGTACCGGCACGTATCACCTGACGGATCTGCCGCCGGCGGAATACGAGATCACCGCGGAGATCGCCGGGTTCGCCACCGTGAAACGCGCGGCGGTTGTGGTGCGGGCGGGGCTCGCCGCCACCGTGGACCTCACCATGGTCGTGGGTGGAATCGGCGAGACGGTGGAGGTTCGGATGGAGACGCCGCTGCTCGACACGCGGCACGGCTCGCAGGCGGTGAACGTGAGCGGCGAGCTGCTCAGAAGCGTGCCGCTCACCGAGCGCCGCGAATGGTACGGCGCGCTCGCGGCGACGCCGGGCGTCGTCACCTCGGAGTTCGCCGGCTCGAAGCTGTTCTACGTCCGCGGCTCGGATACCGGGATGACGCTGGTGCAGATCGACGGGGCCGATGTCACGGCGGCCGGCAGGCCCGGCGTCAGCTACGTGCAGTTGAACACCGACGCGATCGACGACATCCAGATTCAGACCGGAGGTCCGAGCGCGGCGGCGCCGCTCGGCAGCGGCGGCGTGATCAACATCGCGACGGCGAGCGGCACCAATCGCGTCAGAGGGGCCGCCACGGTGTTCGCGCAGCCGCGTCGCTGGAACGATTCGAACCAGCCCGGCGGCACCAGCACGGCCGTCGATCAGACCCAGATCGATCTCTCGCTCGGCGGCCCGGTGCTCCGCGATCGCGTCTGGGGCTTCGGGTCGTTCCGCCACGTCGACACCTCGACGGGCGTGAGCCGCAGCGCCGCGCAGCTCGCCGCGCTGCGCGCGCTCGTCAGCGGATTCGAGCCGATCGACAGCACCAACCAGGCGCATTTCTGGATGACGAAGATCACCGCCCAGGCCGGACGTCACCAGCTCGCCGCGTTCTACCAGGAAGACGCGAATCCGGTGTTCACGATCGGCGCGACCAGCCAGTTCCCGTCGGGACAGGCCACCGGCGGGTCCGCGGCATCCGTACGCCTGTCGTCGATCTGGTCCAACCGGCTGACCACGCGCGCCGGCGTCAGCTACAACGACAAGAGCCGCGAAGGGCTCACTTCCGGCGCCGGCGGTCCCAACCTGCGCATCTACAGCGGCACCATCGCGTCCGGCGGACGGCTCACGGGCAACGGCCAGCTCGCGAGCCTCGGCAGCCCCGTGCTCTCGCGGCCGACACAGCCGAACGACAAGATCACCGGCTCGCTCGACGCCACGCTCTATCTCTCGCAGGGATCGACGGCGCACGAGATCCAGGCCGGCCTCTTCGCGCAGCGTCGCGTCCAGGGGAACCACCTCGTCTACACCAACGACGGGTTCACGCTCGAAGAGCACGTCCTGCGGCAAGCCGGCGTGCTCACCGGCGGATCGATCGCGTTCCACAGGCAGATCATGAACGGGCCCGAATTGACGACGTTCAACCAGACGGCGCGCGATCTCGCCGCGTACGTCCAGGATGCCTGGCGCCCCTCGCCGCGGATCACCGTCACCGCCGGCGTTCGCGTCGATCAGATTCTCGTCGAGGACACGGTCTTCCACCTCACCACGCAGCGCAGCCTCGAAGTCGGGCCGCGCGCGGGGGTGAACCATGCCCTCACCGCCGACAGCCGCAACGTCGCCCGCGCACACTGGGCTCGCGTCCACGATCAGCCCGGCATCGTCACCACGACGGGGACGCCGACCGTCGGGCAGCGCGATCTGTACGACCTGAACCTGGACGGCACGTTCGAGACGGTGTTCGTGACCCCGCCGACGACCGGCACGATCCTGAATCGCACGATCGATCCGGACCTGCACCAGCCGTACGTGCAGGAATGGGGCGCCGGCTACAGCCGCCAGCTGCCGCGCGGCATCGCCGCGAACGTCGACGTCGCGCGGCGGCGGTTCGTCGACCGCACCACCCTGCTCGAGACCAACGGCAGGTTCAACGGCCGCACGTTCGCCGGGTACATCAACGAGTCGCAGAACGACATCTACGCCGCGACGAACAACCGCTGGAACACCCCGGTCTACAGCTCGCTCGAACTGTCGCTGACCAAACACACGCCCCGCGTGCAGACGCTCGTCAGCTACGTGCGGCAGTGGCGGCACATCGACGGGACGTGGCAGCCGCACGATCCGGCCGGCTTCATCCAGCCGGAGGCGTTCGCGAACGACAGGGGCATCGGCAGCTCGACCGGCACCGCCACCGCGACGTTCGACTCGAACAGCCTGAGCGGCTTCCACATGACGCAGAGCGTCACCGCGAGCGCGCAATGGCAGGATCACGTCGTCCGCGCGGCAGCCGCCGTCAACGCGCCGTGGTCGCTGATGCTCTCGGCGAACTACACGTTCCAGTCCGGCACCTGGTCCGGACCGATCGTCACGCGCGTGTCCGCGCCGGATCCGGCCTTCGGACCGCCGACGGTGACCCTGTCGAACGGCCGCACCGTCAGCAACCCGCTGGCGACCCTGCTGCGATTCGCCTATCCGACGCGCGGCGAAGGCCAGCTGCGCACGCCCGACCTGCACGTCCTCAACCTGCGGGCCGGGCGGCGCTTTACGCTGCGCCGGGTGAAGCTGGACGCGAGCCTCGACGTCTTCAACGCCGCCAATCGCGGCGCGGATCTCGGCTTCGAGTTCGGCGCCAACCAGACCTACAACCCGCTGTTCGGCGTCACCATCGATCGGCAGCGTCCTCGCTCGGCGCAGATCGTGATCCGCGCCGCCTTCTGAGATGCGCCTTCCGGCGGCCGCAGCGGCTGCGCTGTGCGCCGCACTCGTCTCCGCGCCGACAGCGCCGCCGCGGCCGGAGCCGCGGCGCATGTCCTTCCAGAACCGGCTGCTCCTCAATCGCGCCGTCCTCAGCGGCCTCCCCTCGATCGAGGTGATGCTCCTGCTCGCCGGGACCGGAGAGCGGGCCGGCGCGGAGGCGGCGCGCGTCTCGTCGCGCCTGACGCAGTTCGGCGGCCGCGTCCGCCACTCCGAACCGGCCATTGGATATCTACGGATCGAGATCCCCGCCGAACGGCTGATCGACCTTGTGGACTCTGCCGACATCGCGGCCTACCAGATCGCCTCGCTGTCGCGTGGAGCGTGGTACCGCGACGGCCCGCCGCTCCGCAACGCGGAACTCTTTCGCGGGTTCGAGACCACACCGATCGCGCCGCCCGAACGCCCATCGACCCGGCCCGACCTGCCCCTGCTGTCGGCCGCGGAATCTCGCAGGCAAGGCTTCACGGCGGACGACGTCGGGGTCGGTCGGTGGCTCGAGGCAAACCCGACTTTCGACGGCCGCGGTGTGACGATTGCCCTGCTCGAAAACGCGCTGCCGTCGTTCGGCGACCCGACGCTGCGCGGCGCCACGACACTCGACGGACGCGACGTGTCGAAGATCGCCGGCATCCTGAACGTGCCGGACACCCCGGGCGCCGACGAGACGCGCGTCGAGCTCGACACCGTCATCGAGGCACGAACCACGTGGACGAGAGTCGGCAACCGGACCTACCTCCTTCCCCATCCCGGCACGTATAGATTCGGCGTGCTCGAACTGCCCGGCGGCGGCAATCTCGTCCACAAGTTCGCCATCGTGGAAGATCCCGCGGATGGAAGCGTCTGGCTCGATGCGAACGGCGACGCGTCGTTCAAGGACGAGACGCCGCTCGCCGACGTCAACGATCGGTTCGAGCCGCGGCCGCTGATCGTGTCGCATCCGCGCAGAGCCGCCGTGCAGTTCGTGATGACGCGCGGGCGCGAGCCGCACGTCGTCCACGTCTACGTCAGCATCGGCAGCCATCAGAGCATGACGCTGAGCGTGGCGGCCGGCAGCCGGACGGACGAAGGGCTGGCGTTCGGGGTGGCGCCCGGCGCCCGCGTGCTCCTCGTACGTGTCGCCTCACCGGATCCGGACCTCGCCAGAGTCTTCGAAGGCTGCGTCGCCGCGGCAAAGCGGCCGGACGTGGACGTCATCGGCGCGTCGCTCGGTGTCGGACTGGTGCCGGATACCGCCGCGGATTTCGCCGGCGAGCTGATCGGACGTCTCGTCGCGGTCTATCGCAAGCCGATCGTCTGGTCGGCTGCGAACACCAGCCAGATGCTGGGAAGCGTCCACGCCTACGGCGCGGCGCTCTCGGTCGGCGGAATCCTCAGCCCGCAGACGTACGCGGCCTTATACGGCGGACGTGCGCTCGATCGCACGATCGTCCATCCCGTCTCTGCAGCCGGGCCATCGCTCGACGGCGCGATCAAGCCGGACTTCCTCGCGCCGATGGAACGCCTGTCGGCCGACCTGCCGTGGAACGCGGGAATCGAGACCTCGCCTCGCAACACCCCGCTCCGGCGCCTGCCGCCCGGGTATCAGATCAGCTGCTGCACCTCGGCGACGAGTCCGTACGCCGCCGGCGTGCTCGCGCTGCTGATCAGTGCCGCGAAGCAAACGGGCGTCTCGTACGCACCCGAGACGTTGAGCCGCGCCCTGCGGACGACGGCGGTGCTCGTGCCCGGGTTCCAGGCACATCAGCAGGGCAATGGCGCGCTGAACGTCAACGACGCCTGGCGTGCGCTCACACGAAGCGGCGATCCGCCGCGCATCACGGCATCGGCGTCGATCCTGCACCCCCTCGCACACTACTCGGCGCGCGGTCTGCAGGGTACGGGCATCTTCGAGGTCGAGGGATGGACGCCTGGCATGACAGCCACGCGCACGATCGTGCTGCGCCGCGAATCGGGGCCGACACGAGCCCTGACCTACGACGTCGATTGGTCCGCCGACGACGGCACGTTCAGCACCGCGCGTTCCGTGACGCTCCCGCTGCAGACGAACGTGTCGCTGCCGGTTCGCATCGCGGTCCAAGAAGCAGGTGCGCACAGCGGATTGCTGACGCTTCGCGATCGAAGTTCGAAGGCGGTCGTCTTCCGCACCCAGGCAACGATCGCCGCAACCGAACGGCCGGATGCCGTCACCGGCGAGATCCGCATGACCGGAACGGTGGGCCTGATGCGGCAGCGAGCCCACTACTTCCGCGTTCCCGCCGGTGTGCGTGCGCTCGCCTTCGACCTTCAGGTCATTCGCGGCGTCATCCGGCCGACCGTCATCGCCGCGCACGGGCTGCACAGCGGCTACTACATGCACGTCCACCCGAACAATCTCGAGTTCATGGGTCCGGGCACCTACCGCCTCGTGCTGCCCAATCCGCAGCCGGGTACGTGGACCCTTCGGATCGACACCGGATCGACTTACTTCTCCATCCCGGGAAGCGGCGTGAAGGGAGACGACAGCGACGCGGAGTACCGCTTCACCGTCGCGCCGCTGCAGGCCACGATCGACACCTCCACACAACCCGATGGAACCATCGCGATCGAGATCGCGAATGTCAGGGGCGCTGTCGCGGAACCGACGCTCCTGATCTCGCCGGCACGCCTGACATCACATCGCCGCAGCTTCAACCCCTCCGGGCTGCCGACTGTCATCGACATCGACGTACCGGCGGAGACGGCGACGCTGTCGCTGCAGTTGCGCGCCGGCGCGGGCGCGACCGCCGAGCTGCACGTCTACGACTGTTCCACCGGCGAGTGCTTCTCGTACGACATCGGCTTCCCCGCTGCCGGCGCGCACACGCTGGTCGTCCGCAAGCCGAACGCCGGACGCTGGGTCGCGGCCGTCAACGCGGCGCCGTTTCCTGCCGCGCCGGGCAGCTTCGTGCTGGACGAGATCGTCACGACCGGGCCGCCGGTCGGGCGAGCTTCGGCGGGAGCACGCGGCATCGGGAACCGCTGGCGCGAAACACTGCCGGATGTCGAGCTGCCCGATGCGGTTGCGGGAAAGACCTCGGTACTGCTGATCGAATTGCTCGACGCTGCCCTGGAGCGCGGCCAGATCGATCGCCCCTGGACGCGGACGCCGCGATTCACGCTGCGCGATCGCCCCGTCGCAATCGGCTCGGGCATCTACCGGCGGTGAAGCTCCATCGCCAAGCGCTTCCGCACGCGCAGCTCGACCTCGTCCGGCGCGGCGCGCAGTTCACCGCGCGCGGCGTTCCGTCTGAATGACTCGAGTCCGCTCCACGCCTGAAAGACCGCCGCGGCGATCTCATGACGGCGCCAGTCGATCCCCTCGAGGGGCGGCGACCAGGCGAGTTCATACGCGGCGTAGCCGCTGCGGTCGCCGCAGCGTCGCGCAAAGGCCGCCAGCGCCAGCGGCGCCGGTCCGGCGAACGAGTCGTCGACGTCGATGAAGCGGACGCGGTCCCCGTCGGCGACTACGTTGGACGGATCGAGGTCCATGGGAATCCACGAACGCGCCGGGGACGCGTCCATCACGTGGGCGCACGCGTCGATCGTCAGGTCGCGTTCGATGCCGGCCGGTGCGGCCGCGGCCCACGCGGCGGCGCGCTCGATCGGCAACGGATCGAGGCTGCAGCCATCCCCGGTCGACAGTGCGAGCCGTTGCTGCACGCGCGCGAGCGCCGTGGCCACCAGTGATGCATCGCGGCATGCGTGCCCGGTGCAGAATCCCGTCAGCCACCACACCGTCGCTGCGGGGCGCGGCGCGAGCGCGAGAGTCGGCGCGAACGAGTCCGGCAGCGCCGCGCACAGCGTCTGCGTGATGCATGCCTCCGATGTTCGTGCCCCAGTCAGCCCCTTGAAGAAGACCCGGGTCCTCGCAGTCTCGACGCCGAGGACCAGCTCGTGCGCGCTGATCCGATAAGGGATCCACTCACGCACGTCGGAGTCGACCGCCGCGCGGATCCATTCGCCCACGTGGGCCGGCCAGTCGAGATTTCCGAATGGGCCGTCGACTTCAGGCATCGCGCCTCGCCGGACGCATCGTGCCAGCGCCCAGGTCTGGTAGTCGAGCACCGACGCCGCGTCGAGCAGCGCGTCCAGCTCGATCCACTCGAGCGGGGCGACGGCGCCACTCCGTGCTCCGCGGGCTGCGACCGCGATCAGCCAGTCGCTGACGCCCGCGTCTATCCTGCCGAGCCACTGCCCCGCGATGTCGGCGGCGAGGCCGCGCGCCGCGCACCATCGCGCGGCCGCGAGTCCGGCGCGGACACGCTCGCCGCACGCGATCGTGGGCCACAGCCAGCGCGGCCCGTAGCGCGCCGCGAGCGCCGTGCCGCGGCGGCGATCGACGATCAGGAGATGCAGCCGTTGATCCATCGGAACAGCGGAACCGGGGGACGACTCCGATGGCCGGATCCGTCCCCCGGTGTGGCCGCCTCAGTCGTCGAGACCGAGCGCGAGACCGGCGGCAGGCTTGGACGTCTCCGAGTCACCGTTGTCCAGCCGGCCTTCGATCTGGCTGCCCTGGACGAGAGCGGACGCCGAGCCGAGGACGACGAGCTCCGGGGCTGCGTACTTCATGGTTGTCACCTCCTTCCATCTGCGGGATGCCGCGCGTGCGGGGCGCTACTCGTCGACGCCGAGCGCGACGCCAACGGGCGGCCGCGTCATGAACGTGGACACGTTGTCCAGATACCCTTCGACGTCGCCGAGGACCAGCGCTGCGGCCGAACCGAGCACCACGAGTTCAGGCGTGGAGTACTTCATCGGTGTTCACCTCCTTCCGTTGTGGCGTTGTAGCGGTGTGACGACGGGCCTGCAGCCACGCCTCGAGCCTGAGCACGGCGTGGATCTCGCCGCCGCTCTCGCCGCCGCCGGCGCTGAGGGCGTGCATCGCGGCCTGCAGGCGATCCGGATCGATCCATCCGCGCTGCACCACTTCCAGGTCACGCACCTGCATTGCGGCGACCGCGCGGCGTGCGGCGCGGTACGCAGCCGGCGGGTAGTAGCCCTTCGAGATGCGGCTGATGATTCGTGGCGGCACGAAGGTCGCGAAGGCGCGCCGCATCAGCGCGCGGGTCGCGCCCGGCGCGCTCAACTGCTCGCCTGGAATCGCGAGCATGAACTCGACGAGCGGCCGGTGCGTGAACGGATAGCTGTAGACGACGTCCGGCGAGCGGTCGGGAATGTCGAGACGCGCTCCAGCCGCATAGCCCAGGAGCATGCGCGCGAGTGGCCGCTTCGAACGACGCACGTCGGCCGGCGGCTCGGGAGCGCGCAGGTCGCGCACCAGCGCGCGCAGGTCCGGCGTCAGGAGTGCGAGGCCGCCGTCCGGTGCGGCGCGACGGTCGCCGGCAAGCAGCCCCCAGGCGATCTCGACGAACGGCTTGCGCGTGGCGCGGCTCCATGCGCGCATGTTGCGCAGCGCCGAGAGCGCGTGTCCGCTCCGCAGATCGTCCAGCACCGCGATGCTGTTGTCGGGCTGACAGCCCATGATGGCGTCGCCAAGCCGCCCGGAGAGGACGAGCCGTCCTCCGCCGGCACGGACGCGCCGCACGGTCGCCAGGCCGACGCCGTGAAGCGCGTAGGGCGTCAGCCACGCGCGTCGTGGGTCGGCGTCGTTCTGGCTCTCCTCGACGCCGACGATCTCGGTTCGCACGCCGACGCGGCGCTCCACCTCCGCGATGAACCGCCGTTCGTCCCCTTCCGGGGAGTGCAGCGTGGCGTGCGACACGAAACGGATTGCCGGCGCGGCGGCTGCCCGGGCGTGGATGAGGAGCCCCGCCATGCACGCGACGGACGACGAGTCGAGACCGCCGCTCAATTCCGCCCACACCGTCTCGCTGGTGCGAAGCCGCGACCGCACAGCGTCCCGCCAGAGCCGCCGCAAATGCTCTTCGTAGGTGCGCGGGTCGCGATAGCGGATGTCGTCGGCGCGCAGGTGCCAGAAACGGCTCTGCGTGATGCCGCCCGTGGCGGCGATCGAGACGCACACGCCCGGCGGCACCGCGTGCACGCGCTCGTAGGGCGTCGTGTCGGGATGCGGCGCCAGCGCCATGAACCGGGCCGCGAAGCGATCGCTCAATTCGTCGGCGCTGCCGGCCCGGACCACGACGTCGGCCAGGTCGGTGGACCACAGCACGCCGTCAGCTGCCCTGGCGTAATACAGCGGCCGCGCGCCCATGTAGTCGCGCGCCAGATGCAGCGTTCTCCGGTGCGGGTCCCAGATCGCGAGCGCCCATTCCCCGACCATCGATCCGAGACCGGCCGTTCGCCATCGCTCGAACATCGAGAGCGCCAGGTCGGCGTCGGCCGCGTCATTCGCCGCGTCCGGCAGTCGCATGCGGATCTCGTCGCCGTTGTCGATCCGCCCGTCGAACGTGGCGGCGAGACCGGAGGGATGCCGGCGCAGGCTCCCGCCGTGGTCATCGAGGACGGCGCCGCGATCGAAGGTGAACGTGCCTGATTGGATCGCCATGATTCCGGTTCAGAGACGATTGAGCACTGTGAAGGCGCGGCGATACTGCGGCAGGTCGTTCACGACACGGCCGTCGATCTCGACCCACGCGTGCGACTCGAAGGGCAGCGGACGGCAGCCGATGACCATTTCGGCGGCGAAGCCGCAGCGGCGCAGCAGGCGCGCCGCGACGAACGAGCGCTGCAGGCAAGCGGCGCGCTTTACGTACCAGACGCAGGCTTCGTCCACGGCCCACACGACGTCCTCCGCCGTCACCAGGGACGGAGGGGCCGATACGCTCGTGCGGCCGAGGAGCGCGCACTGCCGCGCGAACCCCGCCGGACGTCTCAGGTCGAATCGCGCCAGCTCTATCCACGCGCGCGACACCAGCGCGAGACGGCGAAGCGGCCTTGCCGTCATGGCCGTCCGTCCGCGACGACCAGGCCGCGCGCGACGAGCGCCGCAACGAAGGCGGCGACGTCCCGCTCGGCTCGATCGAGTGGAATGGCATACTCGCCGGCGAGGTGCCGGGCGATCTCGCGTCGCGCGCGGCGCTGCTCGAGCAGCTCCCAGATGCGGGCGCCGGCGGCGTTCGAGGAGAGGACGAGGCCGCCGCTCATGTCGAGCAGCACCAGGCCGTCTCCCGAGACCGACGCCCTGACCGAAGGAGACGGGTGGAAGCGATCGTCGTCGATCGTGCGGTTCACGCCCGCGCCTCGCGCAACCGCCGTGCCGCGGCGAACGAGGTGAAATCCGCACGGTTGGACGCGATCGGCGGCGGCGCGGCCGTGCGCGCGCCGTGCGCGCGCGCCTCGCGCAGCGGGAGAGTTGGCATGACCTTCTCGCTTGTCTTTCGGGGTGGAGGGCGCTAGCCTGACCGTGTTCGCTTGCTCGTTTCTCACTGCGCGCGCCCATCCGATCCCTCACCTGGCGCCGCACCCGCTGGCACAGCGGCAAGCCGCGACCCGCACGTCACTCCACGAAGGAGCCGTCATGCCGCGCCGTTCGCCGTCCGCAAAGTCCGTCACCCCCGACCTTCCGCCGCATTTCCGTCACGTCTTCCGCGCCGCGGCGCGTGAATGTCCGAAAGGACACGCGCAGGCGCTGCGGGATCTCACGGCGCTCGCAGTCCGGAAAGTGCCATCGCGGGGCATCTTCGATCCCGCCTCGCGGGGCGACCACGAGCTGTTCACCGCCATCGACGTGATCGCCCGGCGGCATCTCGGGCAGGCGCAGGCGCGCGCGTCGTGGAAGGCGGCCGTGCGCGGCGCGGCGCTCGAGTTCGCCGACCGGGAGCGGATCGAGCGTGCGGCGCTGCACGTGCAAGGCGTGTCGGATACGGCGTATTTCTACGCCGGGCTCGCCTTCGGGCTCACCTGGCTGTCGGTCTACCGCGACCGCTGATCCGGTTGTGCGCTTCGCGCGTGTCAACCGTTTAGAGCGGCGTGGCCCGGATACGCCCGTTCGGCAGGGATCGCTGCCTCGAGCTCGACGCGCGCGAGGACTTCCCCGAGATCGACGGCGTGTCCGCGCCGATCGCGGCCCTCAAGCGCGACATGCGCGCGGTGGCGGCCGATCCGCACGTCAGCGTGCTCATCGCCGGCGAATCCGGGACCGGCAAGGAACGCGTCGCCGAGGCCATCCACCGCGCGTCCCCCCGCGGGTGCGCCCCGTTCGTCGTCATCGACTGCGCGGGAATGCCGGCCACGCTCGCCGAAGACGCGCTGTTCGGGCACGTACGGGGAGCGTTCACCGGCGCCGTCGACGATCGCGCCGGTCCGTTCGAGCGCGCGGACGGCGGGACGGTCCTGCTCGACGAAATCGGCGAACTGCCGGCCGACGTGCAGATGAAGCTGCTTCGCGCGATCCAGTCGCGCACGGTGCAGCGGCTCGGCGGATCGCAGCGGCGCGCGTTCGACGTGCGCGTCATCGCGGCGACGCACGTCGACCTCGCGGCGGCGGTCGCGCGCGGCAGGTTCCGTCAGGATCTCTACTATCGCCTCGACGTCTTCGAGCTCGTGGTGCCGGCGCTGCGGCGTCGAGGGAAAGACGACGTGCGGATGCTGTCGGCGGCGATCGTGAGCCGGCTGGCGGCCCGGCGCGGCCGCCTCCCGCCGGCGATCGAAGAGGCGGTGCTCGACGTGCTGATTGGACACACGTGGCCGGGAAACGTCCGCGAGCTGGAGAACGTGCTCGAGCGGATGGTCGTCGCCGCCGGCGGCGAGCCGGTGTTGACGACGAGGCATCTGCCGCGCCAGCTGCGCTCGACGCAGGCGAGCGCGCCGGTTCCAGCCTTCCCACCGCTCGATCGCGTCGTCGACGCGCTGCACCGCAACGGGTTCAGATTCGGGCGTACGGCGGCGGATCTCGGCGTCTCGCGGCACCAGCTCTACCGGATCGTGAGACGTCATGGCATTCCGCGGCCGGCGAGCGTCGCTCGCTGACGCGAACGCTATGCTGCAGGCGGGCCAGGCCGCGGTAGTAATAGTGGCGCGTGCTCCCCACCGACACGCCCAGCCGCGCGGCGACGTCGCGGAGAGGCAGGTCCTCGAAGCACGTCAGCTCCAGCGTGATGCGCTGATTGACCGGCAGCTGCGCGAACAGCCCGTTCAGGATCCACCGGCACTCGTCGCGGGTCAGTGCCGGGCGAAGGTCCGGCGCCGGCTCGTCAAGGGTCTCAATCGGCTGGCCACCGTATGCGGCGCGGCGGCGGAGCACCGCCTTCCGGCGCAGCGTGCGGTGATAGACGTATTGCAGCAGCCAGACTCTGAACGATCCGCGTGACGGCGCGTAGAGGTGGGCCTTGCGGTAAATCTCCAGGAACACCTCCTGGGTCACGTCTTCGGCCTCGGCGCGATCGTTGAGAATGCGATGCGCGATGCCGGTGACGAGCCGTACGTAGCGATGGAAGATGCGCTCGAGCGCCTCGGCGCGTTTCGCGCACATGTCGCGCGCCAGCTCGGCGTCCGACTCCTCCCCGGCCGCGCCGGCGTCGCGGCCAGGCTCGATAGATGTTACTATCTTGCGCATGTGCCCTCGATAGGTGGTTCTACTGACCAGGGCTGTGCGGTACACAACAGCCTGTGTCTCGTCGGAAGCCGGCACAAGAGAAACCACCACCGCGGCCGGCCGTTCTGCGGCCGCTCGGAGCGCAGCTCCGCCGCCTCCGCCTCGAGCGGCGGATGACGCAGGAAGCTCTCGCTGAACTGGCTTCCTTGAATTACAAGTACATTGGCCGCGTCGAACTCGGGAAGGCTGATCCCGGGGCCGACGTGCTCGTGCGTCTCGCCCGCGCGCTGCGTGTGCCCGTGGGCGAGCTGTTCGAAACGATCACGCCGTCCGCCGGCGCCCCGGTGTGGCCGCCCGCGAGCGAGGCCGCGGACGCCACCGCGGCGCTCCATGCGCTGACGGCGGCGGTCGAACGGCTTCTCTCGCCGAAGCCGCGCCCGCTCACCAGCCGGGCGCCCCGCCGCACCCGTTGACGCGTCCGCGCCGCTTCCGCGCCGCGCTTCCCGAGCCGCGCGTTTTCCAGAAAAGGACGATGACATCTAAAAGTGGCATTGTCAAATCTCAATACCCCTCATCGTTGTTATAACGACAAGGCAAGACCCTCTGTGGAGGGCGGCCGCTGCTACCGTGCGGCGCGAGGCGTTCGGCGGGCGCGGACCGCCTTCACGCGCTGCACGATTTCCACCAGCGTGTCGAGATCGGCGCGGGCGATGAGATGCGCGGCCTCGATGCGGCCGCGGCCGCGGGGAGGGACGAGGAGGTCGGCGGGATCGACCGCCAGGGCGGCGGCAATCCGTCCGAGCACGTCGAGGCCGGCGTTGGTTTCGCCGCGCTCGATCGCGCCGATGTACTTGCCGGAGCTGTGCGCGCGCTCGGCGAGCGTCTCCTGACTGTAGCCGCGCGCGAGACGGAGCCGCTGGATCGCGCGGCCGACGCGCAGGCGCAGCGCGCGTGCGGGATCGGGCATGACGCCCGACTATTCGCCAACCGGCGCGCCGCTTCCACCCGCTATATGCCGGGTTACGCCGATAATCACACCAATTGCACCCTTGAGGCCGGGCGTACGATCGACCTCGAGGGAGTCGTGACTGCGCTGACGCCGGCCGCTGCGCCGCTGCCTACGCCGACAACGGAGCGGCTGCTCGCGCGCGCGCGGCGCGGAGAGGCGGGCGCGCTGGGCCTCCTGATCGCGCGCTGCCTGCCCGATCTCCACAAATGGGCGCACCGGCGGCTGCCCCGCTGGATCCGCTCCGCCGCCGATACGCACGACGTCGTCCAGGATGCGGTGCTCGGAACGCTGGCGCGTCTCGATGCGTTTCAGCCGCAGGGCCGGCGCGCGCTCGCCGGATATCTGCGGACGGCGGTCCGCAACCGCATCGCGGACGAGCACCGCCGCGCCGCCCGCTGGCTGGTCTCGGCCGCGCCTGCTGAGGCCCTGCCGTCGGACGCCGCATCGCCGCTGCAGCAGGCGATCGACCACGAAACCGAGCGGCGGTACCGCGCCGCGCTCGCCCGCCTCTCCACCCGCGATCAGCAGTTGATCGTGGCGCACTTCGAGCTCGATTACTCCCACGCCCAGCTGGGATGCATGATTGGCCGGTCCCCGCATGCCGCACGCATGGCGCTCACGCGCGCGATTGCGCGGCTCGCCGCGCAGATGCGCGACTGAGCCGCCGCCGATCCCGCGCGCCGTGACCCGCGCGTTCGCCGATCGCGCGTCGATCGACTGGAACGCGCTGCTGGCGCGGGTGCGCGATCCTGCCGGGCGCGCCGCGCTCGAGTCGCTGCGCCGTCTCGATGCCTTGCGCGGCGTGCCGGCAGCGTCTGCCGTGCCCGCCGCGCCGGGGGCCGCAACCGGACTGCTCCGCCTGCTGGTCGCGGTGGCCGCCCTGCAGACGCTCGCCGCGCTCATGGTCGCGGCGGCACTCGTCGTCACGACCCGGTCGTTCGATCCCGTCTGGCCGCAGGTGTTCGTCGTCGCCGCGTTCGCATCGGCCGCGCTGCTGCTCGCGTCGGCGTCGGCTCGCGATCGGCGCGTGCTGCTCCTGCTTGCGACGTTCACCTTTGCCGCGAGCGCCTTCGCGCGCGCCATCGTGTCGGCGCACGGTTCCGGTCCGCTGGCGGCGAGCGGCCTGTTCCGCGGGCTGTTCCCGGAGACCTTCGTTCCGGCGGCTCTCTGGCAGTTCGCGATCCTCTTTCCCGGCGTGCAGCGGTTCACCAGGTTCGACGTCTGGTCGCGGCGAATCGCGGCGGGCGTCTGGGCGCTGGGGTCCGCACTCTTCCTGGTGCAGCTCGCCGCCGCGTACGGGTGGGATGCGGCGTGGAGCCGCGCGCTGCACCGCGACGATCCCCGGAACCTGTTCTGGCATCTGTTCGCGGCGGCCGCGCTGCCCGGGTTCGCCACCATCTTCGTGCGCGCGCACTGGTCCGCGCCGGTGGAGCGCCGCAAGGCCGCGCGGCTCGGCGCGGTGCTCGCGGTCAGTGCCGCGCCGCTCCTGGTCGTCGGCCTGTCGCGCCTCGCCTTCTCGAACGTCGACCGCTGGATGCTGACGGCGGACAGCGCGGCGCGCGGTGCCGTGGACGCGCTGGTCTTCTGCGGCCTTGCCGCCATGCCCGTGCTCGCCACGCTCGCGGTCATCGTCGATCGGCCGTTCGAGCTGCGCGCGTTCGGAGGCGGCTGGCCGCGCTTCCCCTCGTCGCCGCGGCGCGAACAGCTCGCTGCCGCGCTCGATCGGCTGCGTCTGGCGCCAGGCGTGCGCGCCATTCCCGCGATGCTGTCGCGCGAGCTGCAGCTCGGCGTGCGCGCGGCGCGGGCGACAGTCGTTCCGGCGGGCGACCTGCCACTGCAGTCGGCGCTGCCGGTGATGCTCGAGGACACGCCGTCGCCGATCGTGCTCGATCGCCACGCCGAGCCATTCCTGCTGCTGCCGCCGGCGGACCGTGCGTGGCTCGACGCGAGAGACGTCTCGCTCGCCGCGGCGATCCGGCTGCGCGATGGATCGCTTGCCGCCATCGTCCTGCTGGGCCCGCGCCGCGGCGGCGGCGCGTACGACCGTACGGATCGCTGGATGATCTCGACGCTGGTCGCCGTCGCTGCGGCGATGTGGGACGCGCGCGACCGTCTCGCGGACACCGCGGCATGGGAATGCACGCGCTGCGGACGCGTGTCCGGCGAGGCGGCCGCGTGCGGGTGTGGCGGCGACCCGATCCCGGCGTTGCTGCCGCGGCGGCTCGCCGGCAAATTCGACGTCCAGCGCCGGCTCGGCGAGGGAGGCACGGGCGTCGTGTACCTGGCGCGCGACGTCACGCTCGGGCGTGACGTCGCGCTGAAGACACTGCCGCGGCGCCAGGGGCACGCCGTCTCGCGGCTGCGCGACGAAGCGCGGTCGATGGCGGCGTTGAATCACGACGCACTCGCCACGATCTACGGTCTGGAGGTCTGGCGCGGCACGCCCGTCCTCGTCGTCGAGCATCTTGCCGGCGGGACCCTTGCCGGCCGGCTGGCTTGCCGGGCGCTGCCGGCGAACGAGGTGATCGCGCTCGGGCAGCGGCTGGCGGACGCGCTCGCTTACATGCACGAACGCGGACTCCTGCACCGCGATGTGAAGCCGAGCAACATCGGCTTCACCGCGGACGGCGCCGCAAAGCTGCTCGACTTCGGACTCTCCGGCGCGGACGGCTCGCCGGCCGGCACTCCAGGCTATCTGCCGCCGGAAACACTCGACGGCGCCGTCGCGGACGCGGCCGGGGATCTGTGGGCGCTGGCCGTCGTCCTGCTGCAGGCGTCAGCCGGCGCGGACGAGCGGCTTCGGGGATTTTTTCGCCAGGCCCTGGCCGCCGACCCCGCGGATCGGTTCCGCTCCGCACGTGAGATGCTGCAGGTGCTTAGCTCATATACAAGTTAATCCGTCATATTTCACGGACAATCCAGCTCAGAGCCAAGCAAACGCAAGATCATTGGGGATTTCAGCGGGCCGCGATCTTGCTCTATCGTCCGGAGATGCGTCTACTCGCACCTTCGTTTTTCGTCATCGCGCTCGCCACCGTGCTGCCCGAATCCGCCGCGGCCCAGGATCGCAGCGCCGCGCCTGCGGTCAGCGCAGGGGACAACGGCTTCACCATTCAGTCGCAGAACGGCGACTATCAGCTTCGTATCGGCGCGCTGTTGCAGGCCGACGGCCGGTTCGCGCCCGGCGATGACGCCGGGCGCGTGGTCGATACGTTCACGATTCGCCGCGTCCGACCGGCACTGCGCGGCAGGCTTACGCGCTACTTCGAATTCACCCTCAATCCCGACTTCGCCGGCGGCACGGTCGTGGTGCAGGACGCGTATCTCGATACCGTCTTCTCTCGCGCGTTCCGCGTTCGCATCGGCAAGAGCAAGACGCCGTTCGGCCTGGAGCGCCTGCAGACGGTCGCCTACATGGTGTTCTACGAGCGCGCGCTGCCGACGGCGCTGGTGCCGAACCGCGATGCCGGCGTCCAGGTCCTCGGGGATCTCGCCGGCGGCCTCGTGAGCTATCAGGCGGGAGTGCTGAACGGCGTGGCGGACGGCGGCAGCGGCGACACCGACATCAGCGATGGCAAGGATGTCGCCGGCCGCATCCTGGTCCGGCCGTTCCAGAAGCGCGGCGCCACGGATCCGCTTCGCGGCCTTGCACTCGGATTCGCCGCGACCGCCGGCAAGCAGGCCGGCGCAGCCGCGCTGCCGACGCTGCGCACGTCCTCGCTGCAGCAGACGATCGTCGCCTATACCGGCGCCGCGGCGGCGGGGACGCGCACGCGCTACTCGCCGCAGGCGTCCTACGTGCATCGCTCGTTCAGCGCGTTCGCCGAGTACGTGCACAGCGAAATGCCGATCGCGTCCGCAGCGGTGCGCGCCGACGTCGCGCACCGCGCCTGGCAGATTGCCGGTTCGTATCTGCTGACCGGCGAAGCGGCCACCGACGGCAGCACCGGCATCCGCCCGCGCGCGAACTTCGATGTCGAGAGCGGCCACTGGGGCGCGGTGCAGCTTGCCGCGCGGTATCACCACCTCGAGGTGGACGAGGCGGCGCGCCGATTCGCGGCAGCCGGCAGTGCGCTCGAGGCGGAAGCGTGGACGCTCGGCGTCAACTGGTACCTGACCCCGAACATCCGCTACCTCGTCAACGTGGAGCGGACGGTGTTCGACCGCGCCGCCGGCAGCGCGCGCCCTTCCGAGAACGCCGTGGTGTTCCGATCGCAGGTCTATTTCTAGGAGTCTGTCGTGAAAAGTTTCCGTCCCGTGATGGCCGTTCTGATCGCCGCGCTGGCGGCCGGCTGCTCGTCCTCTCAGTCGTCATCTGACGCGGGCGGCGCGCCGATCGAGCTGCTGAACGTGTCGTACGACCCGACGCGCGAGCTGTACGCCGAACTCAACACCGCGTTCGCCAGGAGCTACGAAGCAAGCACGGGGCGGAAGGTGACAGTGAAGCAGTCGCACGGCGGGTCGGGCGCCCAGGCGCGTGCCGTGATCGACGGACTCGAAGCGTCGGTCGTGACGCTGGCGCTCGCCTACGACATCGACGCGATCGCGACGTCCGGGCTGCTCGCGGCGGGCTGGCAGAAGCGGCTGCCCGACAACAGCGCGCCCTACACCTCCACCATCGTGTTTCTGGTCCGCAAGGGGAATCCCAGGCAGATCAAGGACTGGAGCGACCTGGTGAAACCGGGCGTCGGCGTCATCACGCCGAATCCGAAGACATCCGGCGGCGCGCGCTGGAACTATCTCGCGGCGTGGGAGTACGCCAGGCGGCAGGCGAACGGCGACGAGGCGAAGACGCGGGCGTTCATGTCGGCGCTCTTCCGCAACGTCCCGGTGCTCGATTCGGGCGCCCGCGGCGCCACCAACACGTTCGTGCAGCGCAAGATCGGCGACGTACTGCTGGCCTGGGAGAACGAGGCCTACCTCGCCCTCGAGGAAACCAGGGGAGAGATCGAGATCGTGACGCCGTCGCTCAGCATCCTGGCCGAGCCGCCTGTCGCCGTGCTCGACAAGGTCGCCGACCGCAAGGGGACGCGCGCCGCCGCGGAAGCCTATCTGCAGTTCCTCTACACCGCCGAAGGACAGGACATCGTGGCGAAGCATCACTATCGGCCGCGCAACGCCGAGGTCGCGCTCAAGCACGCCGCCAGCTTCGCCAGGGTGCAGCTGTTCACCATCGACGAGGCGTTCGGCGGCTGGCAGAGCGCGCAGAAGACGCACTTCGCGGACGGCGGCACGTTCGACCAGATCTACAAACCGGGGACATAGCGCACGATGAACTCCGTTCTCCCCGGCTTCCGCGTCACGCTGGCCTTCACGCTGCTCTACCTGGCGGTGATCGTCCTCGTCCCGCTCTTCGGGCTGCCGGCCAGGACGGCGACGATGGGATGGGACGCGTTCTGGCGCACGGTCACCGACCCGCGCGTCGTCGCCTCGTACCGCCTGACGTTCACGACCTCGCTCGTCGCCGCGATGGTGAACGGCGTGTTCGGGCTGATCGTCGCCTGGGTGCTCGTTCGCTATGACTTCCCGGGGCGCCGGCTGATGGACGCGATCGTGGATCTGCCGTTCGCGCTGCCCACCGCGGTCGCCGGAATCACTCTGACGACGCTGTATGCGCCGAACGGGTGGATCGGACGTCCGCTGGCCGAGCGCGGGATTCCGGTTGCGTTCACGCCGGCTGGCATCACCGTCGCGCTGATCTTCATCGGGATGCCGTTCGTCATCCGGGCGATGCAGCCCGTGATCGGAGAGCTCGAGGCGGAGGTGGAAGAGGCGGCGGCCAGCCTCGGCGCGCGCCGCTGGCAGGTGATGCACCGGATCATCCTTCCCTACCTTCTGCCGGCGTGGCTGACGGGTGTCGCGCTCGCCTTCGCGCGGGCGATCGGCGAGTACGGTTCCGTGGTCTTCATCTCGGGCAACATGCCGATGAAGACCGAGATCACGCCGCTGCTCATTGTCACGAAGCTCGAGCAGTACGATTATGCCGGCGCCACCGCGGTCGCGTTCGTGATGCTGCTGATCTCGTTCGCGCTGCTGCTGCTGATCAATCTGCTGCAGGGCTGGACGGCCAGGAAGGTGGCGGCATGATCGCCGCGGCGCCGACGAACGCGCTCGCGGCCACGGCCGCGGCGCAGCGGCGGGCGCTGACCGAACCGGCGCTGGTGCGCTGGGCGCTGATCGCCGCCGCCGTCGGCTTCCTGGCGCTGTTCCTTCTCGTCCCGCTCGCGCTGGTGTTCGCCGAGGCGCTCGCCAACGGCGCCGCGGCGTACGTGTCGGCGATCGTCGAGCCGGAGGCGCTCGCCGCGTTGAAGCTGACGCTGCTGGCCGCCGCCATCGCCGTCCCGGCAAACACGATCTTCGGGCTGTGCGCCGGCTGGGCGATCGCCAAGTTCCGCTTCCGCGGGCGCTCGCTGCTGACCACGCTGGTCGACCTGCCGTTCGCCGTTTCGCCGGTGATCGCCGGGCTCGTCTTCGTCCTGCTCGCGGGCCGTCAAGGACTGCTGGGACCCTGGCTCGCCGAACACGACGTGCAGATCATTTTCGCCGTGCCCGGGATCGTGCTGGCCAGCATCTTCGTGTCGTTTCCCTTCGTGGCGCGCGAAGTGATCCCGATCATGGAGGCGACCGGTACGCAGGAAGAAGAAGCGGCCCGCGTCCTCGGCGCCGGCGGCTGGCAGACGTTCGTGCGCGTGACGCTGCCGGGCATCAAGTGGGGCGTGGTCTACGGCGTCATCCTCAGCACCGCGCGGGTGCTCGGCGAGTTCGGCGCCGTCTCGGTGGTCTCGGGCCGCATTCGCGGCGTGACCAACACCTTGCCGCTGCACGTCGAGATTCTCTACAACGAGTACCGGTTCCAGGCGTCCTTCGCCGTCGCCTCGATCCTGACGGCGCTGGCGCTCGTCACGCTCGTGCTGAAGACGATTGCGGAGCGACGCAAATGAGCATCGAAGTCCGCCGCTTGTTCAAGACCTACGGCAGCCATCCCGCGCTGCACGACGTCAGCCTGACGGTCGAGCCGGGCGAGCTGCTCGCGCTGCTCGGGCCGTCGGGTTCCGGAAAGACGACCCTCCTGCGGGTGATCGCCGGGCTGGAGGCGCCCGACTCCGGGACGGTGCACTTCGACGGCGGCGACGCCACCGGCCGGAGCGCGACCGATCGCCACGTCGGCTTCGTGTTCCAGCACTACGCGCTCTTCCGCCACATGTCGGTGTTCGAGAACGTCGCGTTCGGGCTGCGCGTGCGCCCGCGCGCCCAGCGTCCGCCGGAATCCGAGATCCGCCGCCGCGTGAACGAGCTGCTCTCGCTGGTGCAGCTCGATTACCTCGGGGACCGCCGGCCATCGCAGCTCTCCGGCGGCCAACGGCAGCGCGTGGCGCTGGCGCGCGCGCTGGCCGTCGAGCCGAAGGTGCTGCTCCTGGACGAGCCGTTCGGCGCGCTGGACGCGAAAGTGCGACAGGAGCTGCGCCGCTGGCTGCGCCGGCTGCACACCCAGATTCACGTCACCAGCGTGTTCGTCACCCACGATCAGGAGGAAGCGCTCGAGCTCGCCGATCGCGTCGTCGTGATGAACGAGGGACGGATCGAGCAGGACGGCACGCCCGAGGCGATCGTCGAGCAGCCGGCCACGCCGTTCGTGCTGACCTTCGTCGGCAACGTCAACATCTTTCACGGGCGCGTGCAGGGCGGCCGGGCGACGCTCGGTCCGCTCGCGCTCGATTATCCGGCGCACGCGTCCAGGGAGCCGCGCAACGCCGTCGGCTACACGCGGCCGCACGAGCTCGAGCTGAGTGCGACGGACACGGGCGACGGCGTCTGGACGATCGTCCGCGACATTCGTCTCGCCGGTGCGCTGGTGAAGATGGAGCTGGCGGACGGGGGGGACAACATGATTCAGGTGGAGCTCGGGCGGCAGCAGTTCGACGCGCTGCAGCTCGGGGTCGGCGCACGCGCCTACGTGACGCCGAAGCGCATGCGCGTCTTCACGTCCGATTGACGCCGCGGCGGCCGCCGCGCGGCGCCGCCGCTGGTGAAAAAACCGTGGCAGCGTCTTCGGCAGCCGCCGCGGACGTAGAGTCTGGTGTATGCGTACCCTCACCCGGCCGGCGATGCTCCTGCTGGCCGGCGGCCTGACGGCGGCGCTGGCGCTGGCGGGCGCGAAGCAGACGGCCGCGCAGGCCCGGATCGCGGCGCTGCCCACCACCGTTCCGGCTCCTCCCGACAATCCGACGACGCCGGATCGCGTGGCGCTCGGACGTCTCCTGTTCTGGGATCCGGTGCTGTCCGGTCCCAGAGACGTCGCGTGCGCGACGTGCCACCATCCGGCGCTCGGATACGCCGATGGCCTGGATCTCTCGATTGGCATCAACGGCGCGGGCCTCGGAACGAACCGCGCGTTCGTCGCCGGCCGGCCTGCGCGCCTCGTGAAACGCAACAGCCAGACGGTGGTGAACGCGGCGTTCAACGGCCTCACCGTCAGCGGCGATCCGTCGCCGCAGACGGCGCCGATGTTCTGGGACCTGCGCGCGCGGTCGCTCGAGGCGCAGGCGCTCGAGCCGCTCAAGGCCCTCGAGGAGATGCGCGGCAGCGCCTACGACGAGGCGCACGCGATCCCGCGCGTCGTCGGCCGCCTGAACGCGATTGCGGAATACCGGCGGCTGTTCGGCCGCGCGTTCGGCGGCTCGCAGCCGGTGAACGCGCAGAATCTCGGCCGCGCGCTGGCGGCGTTCCAGCGGACGCTCGTCGCGGTGAACTCGCCGTTCGATCGCTACATGCGGAGGGATGCGAACGCGATGACGGAGGAGCAGATCCGCGGGATGGAGCGCTTCCAGACGGCCGGCTGCGTGAACTGCCACAACGGGCCGATGTTCTCCGATTTCACCGCGCACGTGCTCCCGGTTCCTGATAACCGCAAGCTGGAGCAGTCGGACTCCGGCGTCGACCAGACCTATGCGTTCCGCACGCCATCGCTGCGCAACCTGAGCGAGACGGCGCCGTACATGCACAACGGCGTCTTCCGTTCGCTGCCCGATGTGATCGACTTCTACCAGCGGATTAGTCGAGGCGGCGGCCGGCGCGGAGGTGGGGGCGGGCGGGGAGGCGGGCGGGGAGGAAATCCCAACGTCGGCCCGGCGGCGGTGGACCCGCTCGTCCGACAGCTGGACCTGCGCGGCCGCGGCCAGCGCGACATCGTCGAGTTCCTGCGGGCGCTCGACGATCCGGCGTTCGACCGGACGATTCCACCGCGCGTGCCGAGCGGCCTGCCGGTCGGCGGACGCGTGCAATAGAGGAAGGCCGGTGGCCGCTCCGGCCGCCGCGCCGTTATTGCGGCGTCCTGCGATCAGCGTGCGACCGGGTGCCCCGGCAGTGTCCAGTAGAACCCGTCAGGGCTGGTGATCAGTCCGCCCGGCCAGCGTGGTGTTTCCGGTGCTGGCGCGGCGGCGGCCGATCCCGGTGTGCGCAGCGCGCGCGGGTTCGGCCGCCCGAGCTCCTCGATGCGGCACAGCGCCTCGCGGCTGCCGGAGCGCTCGAATTCCTTCATGTGCGCGCTGACGCGGCTGGCGGTCTCGAAGATGGTGGATTCCGCCGTGGAGAAGCCGGAGATCAGCCGGACGAACGCTTCGTTGGCGCGTTCGGTGGTGTGGAGGATCTTGCGTGCGCGCCAGAAATACGAGTCTTCGTCCTGGTGCACGTCGTAGAAGCTCACCAGGAAGCCGAAGACGTTCTCGAACTCGGCGCGGTAGCGCCGCTCGAACTCGACCAGGGCGCGCGGCTCGTCCACCCCGCCGCGCAGAATGGTGTTGATCGAACGTGCCGCGAGCAGCGCCGCGTAGGTCGCCAGGTGCACGCCGGACGAGAAGATCGGATCGATGAAGCAGGCGGCGTCGCCGATCAGGATCAAGCCCGGCCGCCAGAAGTGCGTGTTCGTGTACGAGTAATCCTTGCGGACCCGGAAGCGGCCGTACGGGCCGTCGGTGACGCGTGTCGCCCCCGCCAGCAGCGTCCTGATGAACGGGCAGGCGTCGATGAAGCCGCGCATCGCCTGCTCGTGATCCTGCTGCAGGCGCTCGGCGTGCTCGCGCGCGATCACGGCGCCCACGCTGGTGAGCGTGTCCGACAGCGGGATGAACCAGAACCATCCTTCGTCGAACGCCGCGCTCACGACGCTGCCGGCCTGGTCCCCCGGCAGCCGCGCGGCGTTCTCGTAATAACAGAACAGCGCGACGTTGCGGAAGAACTCAGAGTAGACGCGCGTCCCGACGTGGCGGTGGAGCGGGCTGCCGTTTCCGGAGGCGTCGATGACGAAGGCCGCGCGCGCCACCCGCTCGGTGCCGCCCGGGTCGGCAAAGCGCACGCCGCTCACGCGCTCGTTCTCGAACAGCGGCTCGAGCACCGCGTGCCGCTCGCGCACGTCCACGCCGCGCCGCCGTGCGTTGTTCAACAGAATGTGATCGAAGCGCGCGCGCTCGACCTGGTACGCGTAGCCGGCGCCCGCCTTCGCAAGATCCCGTACCGTGCCGAAAGTGAAGTGCCACGGCTCTTCGCGCAGCCCCCAGCGAAACACGCCGCCGAACTTGGGCACGAATCCCGCCTGCTTGATCTCGTCGGTCACCCCGAGCATCGCGCAGATCGCGTGGATCGTCAGCGGCAGCAGCGACTCGCCGATCTGGTACCGCGGAAACGCCTCCTTCTCCAGCAGCAGCACGCGGTGCCCCTGCATCGCCACGAGCGTCGCCGCCGTCGAACCCGCCGGCCCTCCGCCGATGACCACGAGATCGAATCGCTCTTCTCCGCGCATACCGGCTCACTGCGTATGCGCACGAGCGGCGTGCGGATGTACCGCCGGAGTCGTGAGCCCTGGCCGGCTGTCGCCGGCTTACTTGCCGCCGCCGAGGTCGAAGGCGGCGATCGTCTTGCGATCGCGCACGAACAGCCGCGTGCCCACGAGGGTCGGCGGCGTCCACGCGAGGTGATCGAGAATCGGCGCCTTCGCGAGCACCTGCAGGCCCGCCGGCGACACGGTGGCGAGCCCGAGCGTGCCGTCCTCGTCGAGGATCACCAGCTTGTTGTCCGCATGCAGCAGCTGCGCGCGGGCGAAGCTGCGGTCCTGCCAGGCCAGCCTGCCCGACGTGACGTCAACCGCGGTGAGGAACGCCGGACCGAAATCGCCGCTCGATCCGAAGACGTGGTTGCCGACGCGGATCGCCGTGCCGATGTGAATCCGCATCCGGTTGTTGAACCACTTCTCCGTCGCCGTCGTCTTGCCGCCGGCCTGCCGCAGCTCGAGCACCCGGCTGCCGGTGCCGTACGCCGAGGACACGAAGAGCAGATGATCCGACGGCGACCAGATCGGCGTGCTGATGTTGAGCCCCCAATCCGTCTTGTGCGGATGGCTCCACAGCGTCCGGCCGGTGGCCGGATCGAAACCGGCGACCGCGTTGCCGGCGAAATAGAGCAGCTGCTTCTGCCCGTCGACGTCGATGATCGCCGGCGACGCCGGAGAGAACTGGAAATCCCCCGCCTTCCAGACGAGCGCGCCGCTCTTCGCGTTGAAGGCGGCGAGCACCTGCCCGGGGCCGCCCATCGGCACGATCACGGTGTCGCCGTGGAGCAGCGGGCTCGGCGCGTAGCCGCGGTCCGGAGGCTCCGCGTTGTACTCCTTGATCATGTCGTGCGACCAGAGGAGCTGGCCGGTCGCCTTGTTCAGCGCCATCAGCTCCTTGCGGCTGCCGATGGCGAACACGCGGTCGGCGGTGACGAGCGGCGTCGAATGCGGCCCCGCCCCTTCCGAGAAGTTCACCCCCTCGGTCGGCGATGGAAACTTGTGCTCCCAGATCGCCTTCCCCGTCGCCGCGTCGATCGCGGTGACGACTTCCTCCTGGCTGCGCCGGATGGCCGCGAGCAGGCCGAGCGGACGATACATCGTGTAGAGGCGGCCGCCTTCGACGGCGATGGCCGAATGCCCCTCGCCGAGCGTTCGCGACCAGAGCTTGCGCGGGCCGCCCGCCGGCCAGCCGCTCGCCAGACCCGTGGACGGTGACACGAAGTTGCGGTTCGGTCCGCCCCACTGCGGCCAGTCGGCCGGCGCCTGCCGCGCCGCCGGCCCGGAACAGAGACACAGCGCGATCGCCGCCGTGCACAGAAACGTGGTGCGCATGCGGCTGAGAATACACTGGACGGAATCGTGACCGTCAGGAACCTGGCCGCGGCTGCCGGCGCAGCGCTGTGCGCCCTCGGCATGATCGCCGTCGGCTCGAATCCGCGCGAGTTCGCGCGCGCGCACGGCGGCGTGGTGCGGCTGTCGATCGCGACGGGAAACACCGGCGGCGTCTACTATCCATACGGCGGCGGACTGGCCAAGGTGATCGGCGAGTCGCTGCGGGTGCAGGCGACCGCCGAAGTGACCGCAGCATCCGTCGACAACCTCAAGCTGATCCAGCAGCGCAAGGTCGACATCGCGTTCACGCTCGCCGATACCCTCGACGATGCCATCGCGGGGCGCGGCGCGTTTGCGCGCACCGGCCCGATCGAGGCGCGGACGCTCGCCGTGCTCTACCCCAACTACACGCACCTCGCCACCGTCGCCGGCAACGGCGTCGACCGGATCCCGGATCTGCGCGGACGGGTGGTGTCGACCGGTTCTCCTGGCAGCGGCACCGAGGTGATCGCCTTGCGCGTGCTGCGCGCCGCCGGCGTCGACCCCGACCGGGACGTGCGCCGCCAGGCGCTCAGCGTCAACGCGTCCGTCGACGCGCTCAAGGACGGCAAGATCGATGCGTTCTTTTGGAGCGGCGGCCTGCCGACCGCATCGATCCTCGATCTCGCCAGCTCGGTCGGCATCCGCGCCCGTCTGATTCCCAACGACGAAGTCATCCCCGCGCTGCAGCGCCAGTTCGGCGATGCGCTGTACACGCGCCGCGTCATCCCGAAGGGTTCGTACCCGGGGATGACCAGCGAGGTCGGCGTGGTCGCGGTGCAGAACGCGCTGGTCGTGCACGGGAAGATGGAGGAGCCGCTCGCCTACGACCTGACGCGCGTGCTCTTCGAACGGCGCGCGGCGCTGACGGCCATCCACCCCGAAGCGCGCCACCTCTCGCTCCCCTCGGCAGTCGAGGGTTCGCCGGCGCCGTTCCATCCCGGCGCCGAACGCTTCTACCGGGAACGCGGCGCGTGGAAACAGTGAACGGCGCGGCGGCGCCGGTGGAAGACCTCGCGTTCGAATCCCCGACGCGTGATTTGCGGGGGCGGACGGCCACCGTCGCGTGGTTCGTCAGCATTGCGATCTCGGGCTATGCGCTGTACTGGGTGATTGGCGTCATCCAGCCGCAGGCGTATCGCATCACCTTTCTGCTGCTCGCGCTGACGCTCAGTTTCCTCCTCTACCCGCGCGGCCGCGCCGATCGCGCCGGCGTCGCGGCGGCCGACTGGCTGTTGATCGCGGTCGCCGCGGCGGCGCTGCTCTGGCCGCTGGCGGACTTCGAACGGTTCATCTATCGCGCCGCGGATCCGACGCTGACCGACGTCGCGCTCGGCGCGGCGCTGATCGGCGTCGTCCTCGAAGCCACGCGGCGGACGGCGGGCCCGATTCTGCCGGTGACGGCGCTGCTGTTCGTCGCGTATGCGTTCTACGGACCGCTGCTGGATCTCGTCGGCCTCGGCTTCGTCGCGCACCGCGGCTACGATCCCGCGCGCATCGTCGGCACGCTCTACATGACGCTCGAAGGGATCTTCGGCGTGCCGCTCGACGTCGCCGCGACCTACATCGCGCTGTTCACCATCTTCGGCGCGGTGCTCAGCGTCTCGGGCACCGGCGCGTTCCTCGTCGAGTGGGCGCTCGCCGCCGTCGGGCGCAGCCGTCATGGCGCCGGCGCGGGCCGCGCGGTCACGCTCGCCGGGCTGCTGCTCGGCGCGGTGTCCGGCAGCGGCGTCGCCAATACCGTCACGCTCGGCGCGATGACCTGGCCGGTCCTGAGGAAGGCCGGCTATCCGGCGACCACGGGCGCCGCCATTCTGGCGGCTGCCGGCATCGGCGCGATCATCTGCCCGCCGGCGCTCGGCGCGGCGGCGTTCATCATCGCCGAGCTCCTCAACATTCCATACCTGCAGGTCGTCGTGATGGCGATCATTCCGGCGCTGCTCTACTTCCTCGGCGTGCTCCTGATGATCGAGGCGGACACGCGGCGGTTCGGCATGCGGCCGCTCGAGACGGCAGGCCCGCCTCTCCGGGAGCTGACGCGGCGGCACGGCTACCACTTCCTGCCGATCGCCGGACTGCCGATCATGCTCGCAACCGGCACGTCCGCGTTCCGCGCGGTCTTTTACGCGATGCTGCTCGCGATCGGACTGAGCTTCTTCGATCGACGCCATGCGCTCTGGCCGCGCCGTCTGCTCGAGGCGCTCGCGACCGGCGGCAGGAGCGTCGTCTCGGTGGCGGCGACGACGGCGACGGCCGGCGTCATCGTCGGCGTGGTGACGCTGACGGGTCTCGGTCTGAAGATCGCGGGGCTGATCGTCGCGTTTGCGGGCGGCAGTCTGTTCCTGACGGTGTTGTATTCCGCGATCGCCGTCCTCGTGCTCGGCCTCGCGGTGCCGGTGACCGCGTCGTACATCATCGCGGCGGTGATGGTGGCGCCGGCGATGACCTCGGTCGGCGTCCCCGACCTCGCGGCGCACATGTTCATCTTCTATTACGCGGTGCTGTCGGAAGTGAGCCCGCCGACCGCCCTGTCGCCAATGGCAGCCGCGGCGATCACCGGCGGACGCCAGGTGCCGACGATGTGGCTGGCGTGGAAGTACACGCTGCCGGCCTTCGTCTTTCCCTTCGCCTTCACACTCGGTCCGCGAGGGCTGGCTCTGCTGATGCAGGGATCGCTCGCGCAGATCCTGATCGGATCTTCGGTCGCCGCTCTCGGCGTCGTCGCGCTGGCGGCGGGGCTGGGCGGATGGATTCGAGGGCGCGCGAGCGTTGCCGAGCGCGTGCTTGCCGTGGCCGGCGGGCTGCTGCTGTTCGCTCCAGGATCCGCCGCCGCAGCGGCCGGGGCAGCGTCGTTCGCGATCGCGATTGTCGTGCATTTCCTGCGCAGAGACGCCGCGCTACCTCAGCCATAGATGTAGGAGTTGCCGACACGGATTCAGAAACGTTACTGAACCAAACGTCGCTGCCGGGGAACTACGCCATTCCCTGCTGGCCTGCCGTTTGCTGTCGACAGCGGTATGGAGCACGCGGACTCAGGCTTGCGCTACATCGGGGCCGATCACGTCGACACGCCGCAGGGTGCCCTCCAGGGCACGATGGTCGTCGGCCCGCGTCACGAACCCGTCGGCACGCTCGACGGCCTCGTCATCGATCCGATCGAGAAGCAGGTTCGCTATCTCGTGGTGCGATCGCGCAAGCTGCTCAGGAGCCGGCGCCACCTCGTCCCGCTCACACCGGCACGCCTCGATGCCGAGCGGAAGACGCTGCACGTGGACGTCGGCCCGGACGATCTCCGGCGCTTCCAGGAAATCAGTGCCGACACGTTCGAGCGGTATTCGGACGACGATCTGATCGCGGCCCTGTTCCCGTCCCGCGCCGCGTAGCGCCGCGGGGCGGGGTCCCCGTCTCTTACATTCCATTCGCACCATTCGCACGGTCGGCGTGGGTAACCGCGGGTGAGGTGTGCGTCGGGCGGCGGATCCGTCCGGCGTCGCCGTCGATTGCGCGCGCCGCGGCGCATGCGCTACACTTGGGGTTTCCCGGCGGCGCGCGTCTGCGCGCCCGGCGGGCAGCCCGCCATATTCCTCGGTAGCTCAATGGCAGAGCATCCGGCTGTTAACCGGAGGGTTGCTGGTTCGAGTCCAGCCCGAGGAGCCAGCCTTCGCTCGCCTGAACTGCGGGCGAGCTCCGGCCAGGCAGGCGAGCGCGCTACCCCTCTGGCGAAGGCTGTCTCGCCGAAGCTCGCGCACAGGTCAGGCGAGCGAAGGCGGACCTCCTCGCGTGCCCTTTTCGCGACCGCGCCGACAGCAATCGCGTCCCCGTCAACTGCCGTTTCCATCCGGACAAGCGCCGTCCGTCAGGCCGGCCGAGTGTTGTGAAAACGTTCGACAAATCCGCTGGCGTGCCTTATGCCACCGCCGGGGCATGCAGGGCGTTGGAAAGCGGTTCGTGTACATCTTCCGCAGCGAGCGTGATCCTGAACGGCACTATGTCGGCGTGACGGCAGACGTCGACGAACGACTCGCATGGCACAATGGCGGCCCTTCCGCCGTCACGATTCCCTATCGTCCATGGCGGGTGGTCGTGCAGATCGAGTTTGGCGACGAGCGCACGGCGGTGCGCTTCGAGCAGTACTTGAAGTCCGGGTCAGACCGGGCTTTCGCACGGCGGCACTTCTCGCCCGAGCGCTGAGTCGTACTCCTCGCGCGAGCGGTATCCCAACCGCGAGTTGTCCTCGTGGAACAGCTTCGCGCGGCGGACCGGATTCGTCGCGGCGAGCTGGTGGCCGATGC
>DASSPH010000045.1 GCA_035699745.1 Vicinamibacterales bacterium | reverse complement strand
CTGGCGGGCATTGGGCCGAACTCTCCGCCCGACGGCGAGCGAAGCGAGTCTCTTCCTTGCCCCTGGCCCTTGGCCCGACAGGGAGCGAAGCGACCCTCTTCCAGGCCCTCAGCCCGATAGCGAGCGAAGCCAGAACAACGTTAGCTGTTCGGTAGATGTACCAAGTAGTAATTGCCCGCCTTGTTGAACCAGACCCGAACGTAGTCGCCGCCCTTCAGCGTTTCGACCTTCGCGCCGCCTGACGGGGGCGGGGTGTCCTTCTGGACCAGCTTGGCTTCGGTCGCGGGGACGATGGAGACCACTTCGCGGCCGACGACGGTGCCGCCCTTGACGAATTCGACCCAGCGTTCGAGCTTCTCGCTGGCGCCGCGGGCGTCTGGTTTTGCTTCGTCGGCGGTCAGTCGTACCTGGTAGCTGCCGGCGGCGATGTCCTTGCCGTCCACCTTCACGCCCTTCGGCAGGCGAACCGTGCCGAGCACCATCGCGCCCGGTGCGGTCGGTTCTTCCGCGGTCGTCGGCTGGGCCTTCGGCGACCGGGTTTCGGCCGCGCTCTCGGCGGCAGCCTGACGGCGCGGCCGCTGTGCCGCAGGCTTGTCGGCGGTCTGGGTCGTGCCGGTCGTCTTCGGGGCGCCGGCCGCCGGCTTCGGGGCCGGGGGCTGCGACGCGGGCGCCTGCGCCATGGCCGCACCAGCGAGGGCCACGCCCGCGACGAGGGTGCCTGCAATCACGAACTGCTTCATCTCTGCCTCCAAGCTTCTGTCTGTATCGGATTATATCGGGACAGACAGAACCGAGCGTGAATGTAGCAAGGGGAGTGCCACCAAGCTGAACGGTTGCGAGCCGGAAGGCTGGACGAGCGGGGCCGCCGGACGTCGCCCTGGAGCTACCGCCTGGAGAGCACGATCGATCCGCTGAACGTCGTGAGATCCAGCATGGCGCTGCCGTCGCCGAAGGTGCCGCTCAACTCGCGCCGCCGCCGGTTGCCCTCGCCGCCGCCGCGAATGGTGATCTGCAGATCGGTGTGGACGATGTTGCCGGAGAAGGAGTTCGCGTCGATCTCGAAGCCGGTGTTGCCGCTGAGCATGAGGCGGATTTCGCCGGAGAACGAATTGAGCTCGTAGCGTCCGCCGCGGGCGAGCGCGCCGGCGAACACCACGCTGCCGCTGGTCGAGCTCGCGTCGACGCGATCGCACTGCAGCTCTTCGAGCTTGATGCTGCCGCTCACGGTCGAGGCTTCGACCCGGCGGGCGGTGACGCGCCGCAGGATGACGTCGCCGCTCACGCTGCCGGACTCGAGCGCGCCGTCGGTCTGCGCGTCGGTGATTTCCACCGTGCCGGAGATGGACTTCGCGGCGCTGATCCGCGCCGCGCCCGAGATGCGGACGTCGCCGCTCACCGTGTTGGCGCTGACGTCCCCCTTGATGTCGGCGATCTTCACGTTGCCGGAAATCGATTCGATCGAGAGCCGGGTGCCGGCGGGCGCGGTGACGTTGTAGGCGACGCTGACGCTGAAGTTGCGGCGGTTGTTGCGCCCGGCGTCGCTCGGATAGCGCGTCCGCACGTCGGTGCGCCCGGCCCGCTCGGTCACCTCCACCTGCACCAGCTGCAGCTGCTCGCGGGCGTCCCCCTGATCGCGGCCCCGCGCCGTCTTGACGATTTCCACCGTCGCGTCGGATCCGCCGCCGCGCGTGACGGTGATGTCGCCGGCGATGTTGCCGAGACCGAGCACGCCGTTGGCTCCCAGCTTCAGCGTCCGCGTGGTCCGCTCGACCTGCTCCTCGCGGTTGCTGGCATCGCGCCGCTGATAGGCCGCGGCAATCGCCCGGACTTTCTCCCGCGCCACGATCCGCTCGGGATAGACCTGCGCGCCCGCCCCCGGCGGCGCCGCAAGCAGCGCCACCATCACGAACCCGCTGTAGCTAGCTGCACGTCTCATCAGATTCCCAAATTTCCAGATTTCCAGATTTCCAAATTTCCAAATCCCTACGAGGATTTGTTCACCAGCTGCGCCGCGGCGGCGTTGTTGCCCTTGCGCATCTCGTTGATCAGCGTGATCGTGTCCTGCAGCAGCGCGACCTTGGAGCGGAGCGCCTGGAAGAGCGTTTCCCGCGCCGCCACGCTCGACGGCTCGGCGGTCACCGCGGCGCGGTTCTCGGCAATCGCCTGATCGATGATGCCGAGATTCTTGTCGATCGTCGCGGACGTGTCGGGATCGAGCGCCTGCTGGTTCGCCTTCGCCACCTTCTCCAGCTCCGCAATCGCCTTCTCGAACTGCTGCTGCGCCGTGTCCACGTCGTTCTGCACTGCTTCGACGGAGCGCGCCGGCGCCGCGTTGCCGGGGGCCGCTCCGTTCGACGCGCTCTGCGGCGGCGCCGCGGTGAAGCGCGGAAGCAGCAGCACCGTGGCGGCGATCACCAGAATCACCGCCGCCGCGGCCGCGAGCCCGGTGCGGTACGACCACCACCGTGCCGCCGCGGGCATCGGCGCATCGGCGATCCGCCCTTCCTGACGCAGGCGGCCGGCGATCTGCAGCCACGCGCCGTCCGGCGGATCGAGCGCCGGCAGCGCCGCGGCGGCGTCATGAATCCGCCGCAGATCCTCGAGCAGCGCGCGGCAGGCGTCGCACGTGTCGACGTGCAGCTCGAGCTCCGCCCGGCGGATCGAGCCGATCGTGCCGTCCACGGCCTCGTGGATCGAGTTCAGATACTGCGGACACGCCATAAGGTGATGCCTGTCGATCGCTGCCTTCCGCTCTCCGCCGGCCGCTACTTTCGCAGGAGGCCTCTGAGGCGCAGGCGCGCCTTGTGCACCTGCGACTTCGACGTCCCCTCCGCGATTCCCAGCACTTCGGAGACCTCCTTGTGCTCGAGGCCTTCCACGTCGTGCAGCAGGAACGCGGCGCGGCAGCCGTCCGGCAGCTCCGCCAGCGCGCGCTCGAGATCGATGCGATCGATCGCGCGATCCGCAAGGCGGTGCCCCCCGGCATCCGCCAGCAGCGTCGCGTCGTCCAGCCCGTCGGTGAGCTGGCCGGTGCGCGCCGCCCGGCTCCGGACGTAGTCGAGCAGCTGGTTCATCGCCAGCCGGTACAGCCACGTGCCGAGCGCCGACTCCCCGCGGAAGCTCTGGAGCTTCCGGTGCGCGGAGAGGAAAATCTCCTGGAGCTGATCCTCGGCATCCGACTGGTTGCCGAGCATGCGCATCGCCAGGCTGAACAGCCGGCCCGAGTGCTGGCGATACAGCTCCTCGAACGCGCCCAGCTCGCCGTTCCGGCACCGCTCCACCAGCCGGAGTTCCGCGCCGCGGGGATCCCCGGGAGCCGAGCCGTGCCCTGTCAACTTAGACGTCGCCATGGTCGCGCCGCGTTGCCCGGTCACGGCAACTACTTACGATAACTGTAACGTTTCCGATCGAATTCGCGGATTCGGCTGCCGGACACCGGCACCCCCTCGGCGGCCAGCAACGCCCGTTTCATTCCCTCGCTGCCGCCATATCCGCCCAGGCGCCCGCCGGCGGCGACGACGCGATGACACGGCACGCCGGGAACCCGGCAGCCTTTCATGATGTTGCCGACCGCGCGCGCCGCACGCGGGACGCCGGCGGCGGCGGCCACGTCGCCGTAGGTGGCGACACGGCCCGCCGGAATCCGCCGCACCATCGCCAGCACGCGCCGCCGGAAGTCCGGACGCGACGTCAAAAGTACAGCCTCACCCCCGCCGACGCCTGAACGCCGCCGGCGTCGATCGAGACCCGGCGGGTGTCCCCCGCGTCGAGCCGCACGCGCGCGCGGGTGAACTGCACCAGCGCGCCGGCGCCCAGGCGGCGCCCGAACGCCCAGCTGACGTCCGCGCCGGCGTGGAAACCGGCAGCCCCGCGCGTGGCGCGGCGCGTCGTCGCGCCGGTGAACTCGGCGGTGTCGTAGGGATACGTTTCCGAGAACTGCACGGCGGTGACGAGCGTCTGCTCCACGTTCAGGAACGACGGTCCGGCGGCGAGCAGGATGCGCAGCCGGTCCGACACCGGCTGCATCCACCCGATCAGCAGGTGCGCGCCGGTCTCGCCGCGGAGCGCGCTCGTCGTCCCTTCGATCCGGCGGAACTGGTTGTCGAAGAACGGATGCGGCAGCTGCGCCTGCACCCGGGCGCTGCGGCGCTGGCTGAAACGCGTCACGGCCGCGCCGAGGGTGACGCGCTTCCACACGCGATATCCCCCGCGGACGTCGACGAGAACCCCCGCCTTCAGCGGATAGTCGACGGTGACGCGTTCCGTCTCGGTGTAGAGCGGCAGTTCGAACGCATCGTCGACGCCGGTTCCGCCGGTCTGCACGCCGCCGCCGGCGCTCAGCCAGATCCGCTCCGGCCAGCGACCCTGCGCGCGCGCGGCCGTCGCCGGCGCGAGGACGAAGACCATCGCGGCCGCCGCGACCAGCATGCCCTGCACGCGCGCGGTCCTCAATTGACCCCCACCGCGGTCCACGCCTGCGTCACTGCCCGCTCCGCGTTGCTGTTGGCGCCGAACAGATCGCGCGCCGCCTGGATCGTCGCGGCGCGGGCCAGCGAGAACGTCGCGTTGGCCGGCAGCATCTGCGTGAAGGCCCGGTAGAACACGCGTTCGATCTGCTCGCGGTTCGCGGCGCCGACGCCCTGCACGCCGAGTCCGGACGTGCGGTTGGTGCCGCCCTCGACGGCGAGATAGAACGCGTGGTTGGCGATGCCGGAATTGATGTGAACGCCGCCGTTGTCCTGCGTGCCGAGGAACCGGCGCGAATAGTGATCGGGATCGCCGTGCAGTTGCGGGTTCTCCATCGATCGCAGGCCGCCCGGCCTGGCGATGTCTTCGCCGCACAAGTAGTCCGCCCGCAGATCCCCGCTGCCTGCCGGCTGGAAGAAGAACTCGACGCTGGTGCCGATGATGTCCGAGAACGCCTCGTTGAGCGCGCCCGATTCATTGCGGTAGATCAGGTCCGACGTGAAGTCGGTCACGCCGTGCGTGATCTCGTGCGCGACGATGTCGAGGGCGCCGGAGAAGTGATTCCACGTCTGTCCGCCGAGCGTGAAGCCTTGCGGCAGGCCGACGCCGTACACCATCACCCCGCCGCCGGCGTAGAACGCATTCACGAAGAAGTCGGGGAACAGGTTGAAGTACTGCGACACGTCCTGCGCCGTGCGCCGCACCGGATTGACCAGGCTGCGGATCCGAATGTTGTTGTTGTCGAGCCCGCGCCGGCCGAATCGCTTGAAGTAGTAGTCGTAGGTGTAGCCGGCGTAGACGTGGGCATCGGTCACCGCGCCGTCGGTCCAGGTATTGTCCGCGTCGGCGGCGACGTCGGTGGCGTTCTGCGCCAGCCGGCCGTCGAGATAGTTCAGGGTCCGCGTCGGATCCCCTTTCATGTCGTCGGTCTCGACCAGCGGCGGCCTCAGCAGGTCGCGCGCCGTGAAGTTCCCGCTGGCGCCGCTGACGCTGATCTTCTTGCTGTCGCCGAGCACGCCGGTGCCGCGCCCGACGACGCTCTGCGTCTGCCGGTCGCTGTACTGCCGCAGCAGCGCGCCGCTCTGCGCGTCCAGGAAGTACTGCACGATGTCGACGCGATCGGTGACGCCGCGCATCCGCCACGCCAGCCGGAAGGTGTCGCCGTCGTCGATCGGCAGCACGACCAGTTCCGGCTCGTTGTCGCCGGCCTGCTCGAGCCCGGCAAGCTCGGTGACCGTCGCCTTGACCGCCTCGGGCGTGATTGCCGGGTTCGACGAGATGTCGATCCCGCCGTAGATGTGCCCGAACATCGACAGTACGACCCCCTGGTGGTCGAGCTGGCGGCTGATGTCCGCGCCGAACACGCGGACGCCGCGGTAGTACTGGTCGGCCCGCTCGACGCGGCGCCCCGGCAGCTGCGTATCCTCGCGAACCTGCCGGACGCGAAGCTCGCCGCTCCGCAGCATCGATTCGGCGATCGGGTCCCACTGCCGCAGGTCCTGCAGCGAGCCGGCGGCGAAGGTCGCCGCCCGTCCCGGCGCGCGCGGTCCCTGCGCGGAGGGCGCCGGGACGATGAGAGCCGCCAGCGTCGCCGCCATGCCGGCGGCGATTGAAGCCTTGCGCGATCGCGTCATAGCGTTCCTTTCAGCGCTTCTTCAACGCCGAGGTGAGGACGCGGCCGTCCGGCGACGGCAGTTGCACGCCGACCATCGACGCAATCGTCACGGCGAGATCCGCCGGCGTGGCGCTCTCGTTCCGTGTGCCGGGCTGGATGCCGGCGCCGTAGAGCAGCACCGGCACGCGCTGATCGTACGGATACAGCGTCCCGTGCGTCGTCCCCGCCGCGGTGAACAGCCAGTTCTCCTTCGGCTGCACCAGGAGGTCGCCGCTGCGTCCGGGGTAGTGGCTCAGCGCGACCGCCCGCAGGATGCGATCCTTCGACGTCCGGGCGGCGGCGGCCGCTGCCTCATCACTCCAGAGCACGCGCTCGATGCCCGGCAGCGCCGAGACGGCGCGCACCACGGCCTTCATCGCGTCCGCGCTTCCCTTGACGCGATCGTAGATTCCGGGCTTGAAGTAGATCTCGCCGCCGCTCGTCGCCGCGATATAGGGCCCTTCGCCGCCGAGCAGCGGCTTGAGCGCGGTCTCGACCGCACCGCGCACGCCCGCCATCGACGTCCGTCCCGCCCCCTGGACCTGCTCGGGGAAGTCCGCCACGCCATGGTCGGCGCCGAAGGCGACCACGTAGTTGTCCGGCCCGACGGTCTTGTCGAGGTGATCCAGCAGCTTGCCGATCGTGGCGTCGAGCCGCACCAGCGTGTCCTGCACCTCGTGGCTGCGCGGGCCGAACGCATGGCCGATCGCATCCACCATCGAGAAGCTGACGCCGAGGAAATCGGTGCGATCCTCGGTGCCGAGATCCATCTCGTCGATGGCAGCCCGCGCCATGTCACCCAGGTAGGCGTCGGCGAACGGCGACTGCGTCCAGTGCAGCGTGTACACCGCGTCGCTGGCCTGCCCCATGGCATGCGGGAAGGCGGCGGTCCATCCTCCCGAGCCGCGCTCCAGTTCGATGTCGTCCTGGTATTGATAGCGCTCGGGAGGCAGCGCGCGCTCCCACGCCTTGTCGGCGTCGCGCGTCACCGGGTTCGCCTTGAGGAAATCGGCAAACCACTTCACCGGGGCGTCGCTGAACGCGTTCGACGTCTCCCACGCGCCGCGATCGCCGAACCAGGTGACGAAATCGCCCGAGTGCCCGGCCAGCCCGATCGCCGACCGCGCCTTCATCGACATCGTCGCGACGCGCGACTTGAGCTGTCCGCGCATGACTTCGGCGAGGGTCGGGGCCATCATCCATTTGGCGCTGTCGCCGGGGCCCGAGGACGTGGGAGCGTAGCTCACTTCGAGCGAGTCGGGATCCGCCGTGCAGGTGACGGCCCGCTCGGTGGCGCGGTCGTACCACGCGTTGGCGACCATCCCGTGCCGGTAGGGGAACGTCCCCGTGCCGATCGTCGCGTGGCCGGGGCAGGTGATCGTCCCCTGGTACGGGTACGCGGCGTTGCGGAACCACGCGCCGCGCGTCGTCAAGCGCTTGAGGCCGTGCTCGAGCAGGTCGGCGTAGCGCACCGGGTAGTCGGCGCGCATCTGGTCCACGACGATGAACACCACCAGCTTCGGCCGGGCGCTCTGCGCCGGTTGTGCGCCGAGCCGGCCGGTGATCGGAAAGGTGAGCAGAAGCAGAATCGCGAGCACGGCTTTCTTCATGAATTCATCACCGGCGGAGAACGGGGACGTAGCACACGGCCCCGATGAACACATCGTATATGGCGCAGCCGACGGCATACCACCTGGGGGCGAGCGCGTCCGGCAGCAGTCCCGGCCGGTGGGCGATGTCGACGATCGCGTGGGCGGCAAAGGCGAGCGCCACGATGGTCAGCGCCTGCCGCGGCTCGCGGAGCATCGCCACCGCGGCGACCAGCATGAAGCTGGCGGAGACCGCGATGTCGAGCCCCACGCCGGGATCGTTCTCGCGCCCGACGGCGAACCCGATATAGGCGCCGGCGGAGAGAGTGAGCAGCAGCGCCGCCATCTGCGCCAGCCGCATCTCGGCGATCATGCGCTCGGGCGACGCGGTGGGGATCGCGGAGGTCCGGATCGCCTGCCAGGCGAGGCCCAGCCCGAACGCGCCGAAGGCGACGAGAACGGTGCGCAGCGCTTCGCTCACGGAGGACTCAATTCTCCAGGAAGTTGAGCGGATCGATGTGGTAGTCGGCCGGATCCACCGGGGCGACGACGCTCGGCAGGCCCGGCCCGCCGCGATCGCGCTGCGGCTCCCAGAGATTGCGCTCGAACGGCAGCTCGAGGCGCGCCCCCTCCGCGTTGAAGAGCACGCGGACGCGCGGCCGGCGCGGATCCGGCGCGTGCACGTGCAGGACCACGGCGATCTCGCCGGTGCTCAGCTTGACGAGATTGCCGGGCGGATAGATGCCGAGGATCTGCACGAAGCGGCGCACCAGATGCGGATCGAGCTGCGAGCCCTCGTTTCGCCTGAGCACCGCGAGAATGCGGTCGGTGGGGTGCGCCTGCTGATAAGCGCGCTGCGAGCGCATCGCGTCGTAGACGTCGGAGATGGCGCACAGCATCGACCCGAGGTTCATCGCGTCGCGCCTGGCGATGCTCGGGTAGCCGGAGCCGTCCAGCCGCAGGTGGTGCTCGAACGCCACGATCGGGGCGAGGATGGGCATCTCGGGCGTGCGCCGCAGGATCTCGGCGCCGTCCACGACGTGGCGCCGCATGATGACGAACTCGTCGTCGGTCAGCTTGCCGGGCTTGTTCAGGATCTCCTTCGGCGTGCGCACCTTGCCGATGTCGTGCATCAGCGCCGACATGCCGAACTCGCGCAGCAGCTTGCCGTCGATGCCGAGCGCCCGGGCCTGCGCCATGGCGAGGATCGACACGTTCACCATGTGGGTGAAGGTGTAGTTGTCGTAGTTGCGCATTGCGGTGAGCGCCATGAGCGCGGTGCGGTTCTGGGTGACCGCGTCGGCGAGGCCGTCCACCGTCTGCAGCGCGGCGGGCGCGTCCGGCACCCCTTCCTTTTCCGCGCTTTCCCACACCACTTCCGCTGTCTCGACGGCCCCCGCGTACATCTGGCGGATGGCGGCGATGTCGCTCGCCAGTCCGTCGCGCTTCTTCTCGTCTTCGCTCTTCAGCCGGCCGACGCGGATGTGCGCGGACGACAGCTCCTTCTCGGTGTCCCCGCCTTTGGTGCTGAGACGGGCGAGGTTCTGCAGCAGCGCGGCGAGCTCGTCCTGCGTCACGCCGCGCTCGAAGGCGATCCGCTCCACCTTGTTGTCCTTGAACTTGCGGATCAGCTCCGTCATCGTCGTGCTGATCTTGTGCATCGGCGTGTCGGCGACCACGAGGTCGCTGCCGACGATGCCGACGGTGATCGAGTGCTGCTGCTGGTGAAGGGTGGCGAGCACGCCGACCAGCCCCACCATGTTGCGCGCGACCAGCGGGTGATCGACCGCGTACAGCGTCGAGTTGCGCACGCCGGACGCCATCCGGCGGAGCAGATCCTCGTACAGCAGGATGCGGGAGGGGGCTTCGCTCATCGCATCCTCATCCCAGCCGCTTCAATTCGGTCCGGGCGGCGGTGCGCACGCCGCGGCGGCCGCGCGTGGAGGCGTCGCGCAGCGCGGCGAGTGCCGCGGGCGTGCCGATGCGCCGCAGCGCGGCGGCGGCCGCGGCGCGCGTGCGCCGGGTCCGCCACGGCGCGAACCAGTCGCCGTGCTGCAGCGCGTCCTTGAGCGCTTCGACGGCATCGGGACCGCCGAACGATCCGAGCGCGTCGATCGCGGTCACGTAGACGTTGGCGAACGCCTTGCGATCGATGTGGCGCACCAGGTAGGAGAACAGCGGCGCGGCGCGCTCGTCGCGCATCGCCGTCATCTCGGCGATCAGCGTTTCGCGCGGACGGCCGCTCGCCGCGGTGAGCGCCTGCAGCAGAATCCGGGACGCCGCATCAGTGCCGTTCAGGATCAGCGCCTGGATGGCTTCGCGCTGGACCAGCGGCTCGGTGTCGGTGAGCAGCGGCTGGAGCTCGCGCAGCCCTTCGGCGCCGCCGAACTCGCGGAGCAGGAACGCCGCCGTGCGGCGCACTTCCCAGTTCGCCGCGTGCATCAGCTGCTGCACGGATTCCCGTCCCGCCGCGCCGAACTCGACCAGGATGTCGCGCAGGCGGCGGCGCGAGCGGGCGTCCTGCTCGGCCGACAGCGCTTCGGCGAGCGTCGGAATGACCGCCGGCCCGATGCGGTGCGCGAGGCGTTTGAGGCGCTCGTAGGTGAGATCGTCCGCCGTGCGCAGCAGCTTCGCCGCGTGCCGGATCATCGCGCCGCGGCCGAGCCGCTCGAGCACGGCGCGCGCGGCGGCCTCGCGCGCCGGCACGCGCTGGCCCTCGGTCGCGACCGCATCGGCCAGCGTCAGCGCCTGATCGAAGTAGCCGACGCGCACCAGATCCTCCGCGTGCCCCATGACGGTGTCGGCGATGTCGCGCCACCGCGCCGCGTCCTGCTCGATCGACAGCAGATCGCGCAGCAGCAGGTGGTCGAGCGCCCGCAGCGCGCCGTCGCTGACCGTCTCCAGCCACGCGGCGATCCGCTCCGGCGGATCGTCGCTGATTTCTTCGACGTCCACGGCGCGCGCCCGCGCTCCGCTCAGCTCCTTGGCATACTCGTCGGAGACGAACTTCTTGTCGGAGTACGACGTCAGCATCGACTCGACCTTCTGCCAGAGCTCCTGGAACGCCGCCTCCTGCCCAATCTCCGAGGCCGCGACCTCGTCGTGCGCCAGCGAGAGGAGCTGCCGCTGGCGATCGACGTCGGGGACGAGCGCCTGGAACGCCTGCGCCAGGCGATCGGTCGGTCCGCGCTCCGAGATGACCGAGGTGGACACGAACTGCGCCACCGTGTTGTCGCTCAGCCGGTGGACCATCGCGTTGACGACGTCCACGGTGCCGGCCATCGATTCGGGCTGGCCGCGGCGCATCAGCAGTTCGAGCATCGCTTCGGCAGACAGCCGACCCGCCACGCCGCCGACCTGGCGCAGCGTCTGATCGAGCTGCGCCGGGTTCGTCCTGCCGACGTACTCGGCCAGTCCGCGCAGCAGGTTGACGAAGGCGTCGATGCGCACCGAGCCGGGCGTGTTCTCGGTCCGTTTCTCGAGCGCCGCCATCAGCCCGGCGAGGCGGGCGGGGTCGCCGACGATCTCGAGCAGCATCCGCATGCCGGACTCGTCCAGCTCGAGCTGCGCCCCGCTCAGCGCGGCGGAAATCAGACGATCCGCGATCGCCTCGTCCCCCTGCTTTTCGCGCAGCACCTCGGCGTAGTCGATTTCGACGATTTCGAGACTGGGCCCGCCGGCGGTGGCCCACAGGCTGGCGATGCCGCCGTCGGCCCGGACTTCCTCCGCGGGGCGCGACACCAGCATCAGCAGGGTGCGCCATGAATCGGCGTTGGCGCCGGCGTTCAGCGTCAGGCTGCCGATCAACTGGCGGCGCAGCACTTCGGCGAGCTCGCCGATCGCGGCGTCCGGTTTGGCCGGGGCGGCGTTGTTGACGACGATGGCGTGCGGACGCACCTCCATCCGGAACGGCCCGCCGGCGGTCAGCGTCACCGTGAGTTCGCTGAGACGCGCCAATGTCGTGCCGATCGCCGGATGGGCGGGCGGATAGAGCGAGACGGCCCGTAAGGCGGCTTTGCACGCCCGCGCGAATTCCGCGAGCCGCAGCGACGTCACGGCGTCCAATGGGGTGCGGGCGTCCGTCATGCCAAGGGAAACGGTGCCGTGAATTATACTCTTGGCGCTTCCATGCGGGCCGTCGATCTTATTCGCATCAAAAGGGATGGAGGCCCGCTGGATCGCGCTGCGCTGGACTGGTTCATCGCGGGCGTGACCGACGGGTCCCTGCCCGACTACCAGACGGCCGCTCTCCTGATGGCCATCGTCCTCCGCGGCATGACCGCCGCGGAGACGGCGGCGCTCACCGACGCGATGGTCCGATCCGGCGTTCGCGTCGATTATCCCGGGCTGCCGGGGGTCGCCGTCGACAAGCACAGCACCGGGGGCGTCGGCGACAAGACGTCGATCATCCTCGCGCCGCTCGCCGCCGCCTGCGGCGCCGCCGTGCCCATGATGTCCGGCCGCGGCCTCGGGCACACCGGCGGCACGCTCGACAAGCTCGAGTCCATTCCCGGCTTCCGGACCGGTCTGGCGCTGGACGACCTCCGCCGCGCCGTCACCACGATCGGCTGCGCGCTGATCGGGCAGACCGCGGACGTCGCCCCGGCGGATCGCAAACTGTATGCGCTGCGCGACGTCACCGGCACCGTCGAGAGCATCCCGCTCATCACCGCGTCGATCATGAGCAAGAAGATCGCCGAGGGGGTGGGCGCGCTGGTGCTGGACGTGAAGTGCGGCGACGGCGCGTTCATGAAGACGGAAGCGGACGCGCGCGCGCTGGCCGAGTCGCTGGTCGCGACCGGCGAGCTGGCCGGCGTGCGCACCGAGGCGCTGCTGACCGCGATGGATGAACCGCTCGGGCGGGCGGTGGGGAACGCGCTCGAGATCGTCGAGTCGATCGAGACCTTGAAGGGACGGGGTCCGTCCGCGCTCGAGGCGCTCTCGGTGGAGCTGGCCGGCCGCATGCTGGTCCTGAGCGGCGTCGCCCCCGACCTGCCGCGCGCCGAAGAGCGGATTCGCGGCGCCCTCCGGTCCGGCGCCGGCGTCGAGAAGTTCCGCGAGATCGTCGCCAATCAGGGGGGAGACCCGCGCGTGCTCGACGACTATTCCCGGTTGCCTGCGGCCCCCGATCGCGACATCATCACCGCACCCCACGACGGCATCGTCACCGCCATGCGCGCCGAAGCGGTCGGCCGCGCCGCGGTCGCGCTCGGCGCCGGCCGCGATCGCCTGGACGCGGTCATCGATCCGGCGGTCGGGTTCATGATCGCCGCGCCGGTCGGGACGCGCGTCGCGAAAGGAGATCCGGTGCTCGAGATTCACCATCGCGCGGGCCGCGGACTGGCGGAGGCGCGCACCCTGCTGTCGTCCGCAATCGAGATCGGCGGCGCCGCGGCGGCGGCGCGGCCCCTCGTGCTGGATCGGATTCAACGGAGGATCGCCTGATGACGTCGTCGGAGCACCCGGTTCACGGCGAGCTGGCGTACCAGCCGCCCAGGCGGCAGCCGTTCGACCGGCGGGATTTCGTCGTGATCGGCAGCGCCGTCCTCGCCGGTGCGATCGTCGCGGCGGCCGCCAACGGCCTCAGCCTGCCGCGGCTGCAGCCGCTCGTCGGCGTCATCCTCATCATGACGATCGCCTACTGTTTCTCGACCAACCGTCGTGCGATCGACCGCCGGACGGTGGCATGGGGGCTCGCGCTGCAGATCGTCTTCGCGCTGATCGTGCTGAAGACCACCGCCGGCCGGGTGGTGTTCCAGCAGCTCGCGGCGATCATCAACAAGCTGCTCGACTTCGCCTTCGTGGGATCGGGGATGGTCTTCGGCCCGCTCGGCAACAAGGAAGTCTGGCCGCGGATCATGACCAACGTGCTGGGTCCCGAAGGGGCTCAGTACGGCGTGGTCTTCGCCTTCCAGGTGCTGCCCACCATCATCTTCATCGCGGCCCTGTTCGCCATCCTCTATTACTTCGGCATCATGCAGCTCGTCGTCCGCTTCTTCGCCGTCATGATGCGGCGGGTGATGCGGGCGAGCGGCGCCGAGTCGCTGAACGTCGCGGCCAGCATCTTCATGGGGCAGACGGAAGCGCCGCTGACCATCCGGCCGTTCATCCCGAAGATGACCGAGTCGGAGCTGATGACGATCATGACCGCCGGCATGGCCCACATCTCCGGCGGCATCATGGCCGCGTACATCCTGTTCGGCATCAGGGCCGAACACCTGCTGACGGCGGTCATCATGACCGCGCCCGGCACGCTGATGATGGCCAAGATGTTCGTGCCCGAGACGCAGCTGCCCGAGACGATGGGGACGGTGCGGCTCGAGGTGGAGCGCACCGATGTCAACGTCATCGACGCCGCCGGCCGCGGCACCAGCGAAGGGCTGGCGCTCGCGCTCAACGTCGGCGCGATGCTGATCTCGTTTCTCGCGCTGGTCGCGCTGGTCAACGCGCTGCTCGGGCTCGCCAACCTCAGCCTCGAACAGATCTTCGGCTGGGTCTTCTCGCCGATCGCCTGGGCGATGGGGGTGCCGTGGCATGACGCCGCCACCGTGGGCAACCTGCTCGGCACGCGCATGGCGCTCAACGAGTTCATCGCCTACGCCAAGCTGGGCCCGATGGCGGGCACCCTGGATCCGAAATCGTTCACGATCGCGACGTTCGCGTTGTGCGGGTTTGCCAATTTCAGTTCGATCGGCATCCAGATCGGCGGCATCGGCGCGCTGGCGCCGTCGCGCCGCCACGATCTCGCCCGGCTCGGGCTGCGCGCCATGTTTGCCGGGACGCTGGCCAACTTCATGACCGCGACCATTGCCGGATTCCTGCTGTGACCGATGGGCGATGAACGGGACGTGATGACGTATCTGCAGCAGGTGGATGCCGCGACCGCGGCGGTGCGGAGCCGGTGCGGCGACGCCCCCGCCGACGTCGCGATCGTGCTGGGGTCGGGCCTCGGCGAGTTCGCCAATCGCCTGCAGGATGCCGTCGCCGCACCCTACGGGGATCTGCCGCATTGGCCGGCGTCGAAGGTGATCGGGCACGAGGGACGCCTCGTGATCGGCCGTCTCGGCGGCCGGCGCGTCGCCGCACTCTCGGGCCGCGCGCACTTCTACGAGGGGCACGACCTGCGGACGGTCACGTTCGCCGCGCGGGTGATGGCCCGGCTCGGCGTCAAGGTGCTGATCCTGACCAACGCCGCCGGCGGCATCAACGTGCAGCTCACCCCCGGCACGCTGATGGTGATCGACGATCACATCAACCTGCTCGGCAGCAATCCGCTCGTCGGCGCCAACGAGGACGCCTTCGGCGTCCGCTTCCCGGACATGACCGAGGTGTATTCGAAGCGGCTGCGCGGCATCGCCGATGCGGTCGCGCGCGACCAGGGGCTGCCGATCGGGCACGGCGTCTACGTCGCCGTCCATGGGCCGAGCTACGAGACCCCCGCCGAAATCCGGTTCCTGCGGACGATCGGCGCGGACGCCGTGGGCATGTCCACAGTGCCGGAGGCGATCGTCGCGCGTCACATGGGGGTCGAGGTGCTGGGAATCTCGTGCATCAGCAACGCCGCGGCGGGTGTGCTGCCGCAGCCGCTCAACCACGACGAAGTCATGGCGGTGGCGCGCCAGGTGCGCGACGCCTTCGCCTCGCTGCTGGAGGGGATCATTGCCCGACTCTGACGGCACCCGTCCCGATCGCGAACGCCGCGTCGGTCCCGCCGACCGGCGCAGCGGCGGCGAGCGCCGCGCCGGCGCCCGGCGTTCCGGATTCGACCGCCGCGGCGAATCCGCCTGGGAACCCATCGTCATCGACGGCGCCGGCGAGCCGGCCGGGGACGCCGCGTCATTGGTGGCCGCCGCGATCGACGCGCGGACCCGCGCCCGCGCGCATTTCTCGAATTTCCAGGTCGGCGCCGCGCTCGAAACCGAGACCGGCCAGGTCGTCACCGGCTGCAACGTCGAGAACGCGACCTACGGACTGACCATGTGCGCCGAGCGCGTGGCGCTCTACAAGGCGCTCTCCGACGGACACGCCGTCTTTACCCGCATCGCGGTGGTGGCGGACACGGCGGACCCGACGCCGCCCTGCGGGTCCTGCCGACAGCTCCTCTGGGAGTACTGCGGTGACGTCGAGGTGGTGCTCGCCAACCTCTCTGAAATCACGCGCCGGGTGCGGCTGTCGGAACTGCTGCCGTTGCCCTTCGACGCGCGCCTGCTGGAATAGCCGGTAAGATACTTTCATGCTCCCGACCATCGATCTCCAGGATGACGTGATCGTCATGGTGGACCAGCGCAAGCTGCCCGCCCAGGAAGTGTACGTGCGCTGCCGCACCGCGCCCGAGGTCGCCAAGGCGATCCGCACGATGGTGATCCGCGGCGCTCCGGCCATCGGCGTGGCCGCGGCCTACGGCATCGCCCTCGGGATGAAGCGGTCGACCGCCAAGGGCACCAATCAATACGCGGTCGAGTTCCAGAAGCTGTGCGACTTGATGGCGGGCACCCGTCCGACGGCGGTCAACCTGTTCTGGGCGATCGATCGCCTCAAGACCGTCTTCGCGGCCGCCGCGCAGGCGGGCGAGTCACCGGACGAGATTTCCGCGCGGCTGCTGCGCGAGGCGCAGGCGATTCACGACGAAGACGTGGCGAACTGCCGGCTGATGGGCGGCCACGGGGCGGCGATCGTGCCCGACAACGCGCGGGTGCTGACCCACTGCAATGCCGGCGCGCTCGCCACCGCCGGGTACGGCTCGGCGCTCGGCGTCATCCGCGCCGCCGTGGAGCAGGGGAAGCGGATCGCGGTGTTCGCCGACGAGACGCGGCCGTTCCTCCAGGGCGCGCGGCTCACCGCGTGGGAGCTGGTCCGCGACGGCATCAATACCACGGTGATCACCGAGAGCATGGCGGGGCCGCTCATGCGCGCGAAGGAGATCGACGTCGTCGTGGTGGGCGCCGATCGCATTGCCGCCAACGGCGATACCGCCAACAAGATCGGCACCTACACGGTTGCCGTGCTCGCGCACGAGCACGGGGTGCCGTTCTACGTCGCCGCGCCGCTGTCGACGATCGATCTCGCGACGCCGAACGGCGACTCGATTCCGATCGAGGAGCGGGATCAGCGCGAGGTCAGCCATTTCGGCTCGTCGCGCATCACGCCGGACGGCGCGCACATCCGCAATCCGGCCTTCGACGTGACGCCGCATCGCTACATCAGCGGTATCATCACCGAGCGCGGCATCCTGCGTCCGCCGTACACGGAGTCGCTGAAGCAGGCGTTCTCGGCGCTCGCCGGCGCCTGAGTACCAGGCTTGACTGACACGAGCCCGCGGCACGCGTAGAAGGCACCAAGGCACAAAGCCACAAAGAACAATGGTTTGTGATCTTCGTGCCTTCGTGCCTTGCTGTGCAGCCGTCGGCTCGTTTCGTAGAGACGGCTGATGAATCTGCTCGCCATCGAAACCTCGTGTGACGAGACCGCGGCGGCGGTGATCGCCGAAACGGCGGATGCCGCGCGTCCCTGGATGCTGCTGTCGAACGTCGTCGCGTCGCAGGCCGCCATCCACCGCGAGTGGGGCGGCGTCGTCCCCGAGCTGGCATCGCGGCAGCACCTGCGGGACATCTGCGGCGTCGTCGAGCAGGCGCTCGCGGACGCCAAGGTCGGATTCGACGATCTGGGGGCGATTGCGGTGACGCAGGGCCCGGGCCTCGTCGGCTCGCTGCTCGTCGGCGTCTCCTTCGCCAAATCGCTGGCGTGGAGCTACGGCCTTCCCCTCGTGCCCGTGCATCACCTCGCCGGGCACATCGAGTCGCTGGTCCTCGCCCACGGCGAGCTGCCATTGCCCGCGGCCGTGCTCGTCGTGTCGGGCGGGCACACCAGTCTGTATTTCATCCGCGAGCCGGGGCGTTACGAGCTGATCGGCCGCACCCGCGACGACGCGGCCGGGGAGGCGTACGACAAGGTGGCGAAGCTGCTCGGCCTCGGCTATCCCGGCGGACCGATCATCGACAGGCTGGCGAAGCAGGGCAACGATCGCGCCTACGCGTTTCCCGTCTCGCGGATGACGCACGCCGATCGCAATCGGCCGGCGCCGACCGCCCCCGCCGGCCTGCTCCCGCCGTCGATCGAACGCCGGGTGGATTTCAGCTTCAGCGGGGTGAAGACGGCGGTCCTGCGCGTGGTGAAGGAGAAGCGAGGTTCGAGGAGCGAGGATCGAGGGGCGGACGATCCTCGAACCTCGAACCTCGACCCTCGAACCTCGATCCTCGATCCTCGCGACGTCAGCGATATCGCGGCGAGCTTTCAACGCGCCGTCGTGGACGCGCTCCTCGACCGCACGTTCGAGGCCGCCCGGTGGCTCGGTGCGCGCAGCCTCGGGATCAGCGGCGGCGTATCGGCGAACAGCCGTCTGCGCGCCGACGCCGAGGCGCGCGGCGCCCGACTGGGGCTGCCGGTGTTCGTCCCGCCGCTGTCGCTCTCGACCGACAACGCGGCGATGATCGGCGCCGCCGGACTCCGCCGCCTGCGCGCCGGCACGACGGCCCCGTGGACGCTCAACGCGGAGGCGTCGCTGCCGCTGTAGATTCCCCAATTTCCAAATTTCCAAATTCCCACATCCATGAAGGTCTTCACCGATTACCTGTGGTTCGACACCAAACAGCGCCAGGAATTCGTCCGCATCACCGACGAGATCGCGTCGCTGGTCAAGAAGAGCGGCGTCCAGGACGGCCTGGCGCTCGTCTCGGCGATGCACATCACGTCCGGCGTGTACGTGAACGACTGGGAGAGCGGACTGATCGAGGATTTTCAGGTCTGGCTGGAGAAGCTGGCCCCGGCGGGGCTGGCGTACAAGCACCATCAGACGGGTGAAGACAATGCCGACGCCCACCTCAAGCGGACGCTGATGGGGCACCAGGTGATGCTGCCGATCACCGGCGGCGCGCTGGATCTCGGGCCATGGGAGCAGGTGTTCTACGCCGAGTTCGACGGCCAGCGGAAGAAGCGCGTGGTCGTGAAGATCATGGGGGCTTAGGTATGCGGCTGGTGGTGATCGCCGGACTGGTGTTGAGCGCCGCCGCCGCGGCGCAGCCGCCCGCGCCGGCGGCGACGCTGAAGGCGACGATCCGCATGAGCATCGCCAGGGTCGACGCGCCGGCGCTGCGCGACGGCGAGAAACCCAGCCCGTATGGCAACTTCGGTCCGCTGCTGACGCAGCTGCTGACGCCCGACGGTCCGGTGGACATCCAGTACGTGATCGCCGGCGATCAGACGCGCGCCGACGTGCAGGGGCGGCTGGCGACGCTGCCCAGGGGGAGCGTCGTCATCCAGAAGATGGGGGACGAGACCATCCGCGTGCTGAACCCGGGGAACAAGACCTGGTACGAGATCCCGGCGAACCAGAATCTCGGCGTGCTGCTCGGCGCGCCGGACGTCTCGATCGAGCCGACCGGCGACAGGGCGACGATCGCCGGGCACCGGGCCGAACGGTTTCGCTTCCGGCAGCAGCTGCGCGTGCCCGTGCCGGAGGGGACGGCGCTGCCGCCGGACTTTCCGCAGAACCTCGAGCTGAGCGGCGATCTGTGGTCGACGGACGCGTTCGCCGGCGCCGGCTACGCCGGCGTCTTCAAGACGCTGCAGGCGTTCGCCGCGATCCCGGGCGTGGAGGCGCTGACCGCCGGCGGGCGCTTCCCGTTGCGCATCGCGCTGCGTTCCACCATCATGCCGGGCTACGAGATTCGCAGCGAGGTCGTGCAGATCGGCCCGACCTCGGCCGAGGCGTCGCAGTTCGAGGTTCCGCGCGGCTACCAGAAGGTGCAGCCGCCAGTCGGTGGAGGGCAGTAGGCGATGGGATTGTCGCGAGAGGACGCCTGGGCGCTGGTCACGGAGTACACGCAGTCCGAGAGCCTGCGCAAGCACATGCTCGGCGTCGAAGCGGCGGTGCGCGGCTACGCGCGGCAGTTCGGCGAGGACGAGGACGACTGGGGCGCGGTCGCGCTGCTGCACGATTTCGACTACGAGCGCTATCCCGATCAGCAGAACCATCCCTTCCGCGGCGTCGAGATCCTGAAGGCGAAGGGCTACCCGGACTGGGTGACCCGCGCGATCCTCTCGCACGCGGACTACTCCGGCGTGCCGCGGGAATCGCGCCTCGAGAAGACGCTCTACGCGTGCGACGAGCTGTCCGGCTTCGTCACCGCGGCGGCGCTGGTGCGGCCGTCGAAGAGCGTCCTGGACCTCGAGGCCCCGTCCGTGATCAAGCGGATGAAGGACAAGGCGTTCGCGCGCGCGGTGAACCGCGACGATCTCAAGCGCGGCGCGGAGGAGCTCGGGCTGCCGCTCGACCAGCACATCGCCAACGTGATCGCGTTCATGCGGGAGAAGGCGGATCAGTTGGGACTGCGGGGGAATTTGTAGCGCCTGCGGCTGTCCAACGGAGGTGGACGGAGGGAACGGTTTCGCTGGAACGGAGCAACGGTGGCAACGGAGGCGAACGTAGAGCCAAAAAATTCTAGCTCCGTTCACCTCCGTTGCCT
>DASSPH010000044.1 GCA_035699745.1 Vicinamibacterales bacterium | reverse complement strand
CCTGCCCGACGGCGAGCGAAGCGAGCCCCCTTCCACCCTGCCCGACAGGGAGCGAAGCGACTGTCCCCGTCTCTGCCCGACGGCGAGCGAAGCGAGCCCCCTTCCACTCTGCCCGACAGGGAGCGACGCGACTGTCCCTGTCTCTGCCCGACAGGGAGCGAAGCGACCCTCCCTGGCCCGGACCTTGCTGAGGTGAAGTGGTGTGAAGCGCCGGACTGCGGCTCCGCGGCTGCTGGCTCTGTCGTTCCTGTTCCTCGTGATGGCCGGATGTCGGGATGGTGCGCGGCCGGAGAATGGCGCGCGCAATCCCGAGCGCGGGGCGCTCACGCCGGCCGAGCGTGAGGCGGCGCTTGCCGCGGCGCGCGTCTGGCTGCCGCCGCGCGTCCCGGCGAGGGCGGTCGATTTCTCCCGCAATCCCGAGGGTCCGGGCGCGTTCGACGAAGCGCAGGACGTCGAGTGCACCTTCAAGAAGAAGAAAGCAGGTGGAACGACCCCGAAGTTCTACTGCACCCTGCCGGACGGCGACACCGTGAAGGTGAAGTACGGCGAGCCGAACGGCGAGATCCCGTCCGAGATCGTCGCCACGCGTCTGCTCGCCGCGCTCGGCTTCCCCACCGATCGGATGTATCGCGTCCACAGCGTGCGCTGTAAGGGATGCCCGCCGATGCCGCAGCAGGCGCTGCAGTGTCTCGCGGAGGGGGGCCCCGAGGTGGTGTGCCTGCAAGGCGCAGCCGACTCGCGGGTCGTGACCTTCGAGCACGCGGCAGTCGAACGGCCGTTCCCCGGGCGCAAGATGGAGGCGGCGGAGGACCAGGGCTGGAGCTGGTACGAGCTGGACAAGATCGATCCGGCGCGCGGCGGTTCGAGCCGCGCCGAAGTCGACGCACTGCGGCTGATCGCGATCGTCATCGCGCACTGGGACAACAAGGGGGAGAATCAGCGGCTCGTCTGCCCGCACGGCAAAGACCGTCCCGACGGCTCGTGCACGCAGCCGCTGGCGATGGTGCAGGACCTCGGGGCGGCGCTGGGGCCCAAGCGGATGGACCTCCTGAACTGGCGCCGCGTGCCGGTGTGGACCGACACCGGCGCGTGTCAGGTGAGCATGACGTCGCTGCCGTTTCGCGGCGCGACCTTCACCGACCGGCAGATTTCCGAGGAAGGACGGCAGTTTGCCCTGAAGCTGCTGCGCGCGCTGTCAGCCGCGCAGCTGAACACGCTGTTCGAGGCGGCGGGCGTCACCACCTTCAGCCACGTGCTCACCGAAGCGCACCAGCCGCAGGCATGGACCGACGCCTTCCTCGCCAAGGTGGACGCGATCGCCTCGGCCGGCCCGTGCCCGAAGTCGTGAGCGGGGCAAGAGCCTCAGGTGCCGGCCACGCCAGGGGCGACCCACCCGAGGGCGACGACCTGCACCAGCACCTGTCCGCGCTTGGGTGACAGCGAGACGGTGTCGACGCGCGAGGCATCCGCGTCGAAGCGCGCCGCAATCGCGGCGGTCTCCTCCGCAATCTGCGCGTCCAGCTCCTCGAGCCCCTTTTTCGCCACGTCGACGTTCTCCTCCGCCCGCTTGATGTCGTCCTGCTCCTTGGACGCGCGGCCGAGCCCTCGCGCCGCGGTGGTCGCACGCCCGAGCGTGCTGGTGCTGATCGACTTGCGCCCGAGGAGCGCGCCGAACACGGTCGCGGCGATGGAGACGCCGCTCTGCAGCTTCGCGTGCGACGCCTGCTCCTGTTCGCGCTGCACCCCCTGCTCCGCGCGCCGGATCTTCTCCTCCAGCCGCGCGCGCTTCTCGGCGAACCTGCGGCGCAGGTCCTCGACGGCGGCGTCGCGCGCCTCGCGCTGCGCCCCCTGCACGCGGATGCGGAAGTCCCGTTCGCTCTCGCCCGCCGCCGACGTCAGCTTCAGCGCCGCGTGCCGGTACAGCTCGAGCTTCTGCGACTGCGTGAGCCAGGCGACGAACGCCTTCTGCCACGCGGCGTAGCTCTTCGCCGCGGACGCCGCTTTGGGCAGCGGCGCGAATGTGGCACCGTCCGCCGGCGTGGTCTCGAGATCCGCCGGTGCGACGTCGAGGACCGCGGCCTCCTGCCAGTCCACTGCGACCGCGCCGTCGCGAATCGGCGCCGCGGCGACGATGTCCCGCGCCTCGTCGATCTTGAGCTTCGCGTCGCTGAACGTGATCCGCGCCACGCCGAGCGCCACCGGCGAGTAGTGCGGATGACCGCCTGTCGCAGAAACGAAGTACTCGGTGACCTCCGGCGGTAGCACCGGCCGCGTACCCGAAAAGGAGCCAGACCCGGGTCTGACCCCTTCTGTCCCCTTTTTGCTCCACAAGGGGTCAGACCCGGGTCTGACCCCTTCCGCAGGCGCCGCCGCGGACGCGGAGGTGAGCGTCTTGATCTGCTCGCGCGACAGCGGACCCCGCAGGTACGACATCGCCCAGCGGCTCTGGAACGTGATCGGACCCGCCGCGTGGACGTCGTGGAGCAGGAAGACCCGCTTCCCCAGCGACGACAGCGTGCGGTCCGCCTCGTCCCGATTCAGCGCGCCCGCCGCCGCCCCCTCGAGCCCGTCGAGCACGCGCGCCTTGTCGCGCTCGGTCTGCAGCCGGCCGAGGAACCAGGTGCCGGCGTTCCCGAGCCCCTTGTAGTCCAGGTCGACGGTGTTCTGCGTCGCGAGGACGACGCCGATGCCGAAGGCGCGGGCCTGCTTCAGCAGCGTGAGCAGCGGCGGCTTGGACGGCGGATTCGCCACCGGCGGAAAGTACCCGGCGATCTCGTCCATGTAGACGATCGCGCGCAGGCTGCTGGTGCCGCTCTGACGCCGCATCCACCCCACGATCTCGTTGAGCAGCAGCGCCACGAAGAACATCCGCCGCGCGTCGTCCAGGTGGGCGATCGAGATGATCGAGACCCGCGGCTTCCCCGCCGCACCGTAGAGCAGCGTTCCCGCGTCCAGCGGCTCCCCCGCGAGCCACTGCTCGAAACCCGGCGACGCCAGGACGGAATTCAGCTTCGTGGCCAGCGTGAATCGCTCCTTCGACGGGTAGTACGCATCCGCGTCGAGCACGCCGATCTTCTGGAACGGCGGCGACTGCACCCCCTGGATCAATCCGGCGAGGTCCATGTCCCGCCCCGCCTTCCAGCTCGCCGCGAGCAGGGTGGAGAGGAACGTGTGCTCGCGCCCCCCGGTCTCCGCCTCGACGTTCGCCAGCGTCAGCACGCTCATCGCCGTCGTCGACGCGCGTTCCGAGAGCGCCTCGCTGTCCGCGCGGAGGCTCTCGGCCGGCGCGGCGAAGGACGAGAGGATCGACAGCGGCACGCCGGCGCTGCTGCCCGGCGTGTAGATCCGGAACTCCGCCGACGACCGCAGGCGCTCGATGCGCGCCCCATCCTGCCCCCATTGCGCCAGACCCTTCGCCCACAGCTCCGCTTGCTGCGACGCGTAGGCCTCGGCGGTAACCCCCGCGCGCCGCGCTTCGTCCTCGTCGATCCAGGGGCGGAAGTCCTCGGACGCGAGGCGGGGAAAGGTCAGCAGCAGGTTCGAGAGGTCTCCCTTCGGATCGATGGCGATGGTGGGGACGCCGTCGATGGCCGCCTCTTCGATGAGCGACAGGCACAGCCCGGTCTTGCCGCTGCCGGTCATGCCGACACAGACCGCGTGCGTCAGGAGATGACGTGAATCGTAGAGCACCGGAGCGCCGGCGGTGGCGCCGGAAGGATCCGTCTCGCGTCCCAGGTAGAAGACGCCGAGCTTCTCAAACTCCATCGTCGGGTGTGGTGGCATTGGCAACTCGCGATTCGGTGGTTTCGGGACGGCTCCAGCGCTGAACCGGGATGGACAGCAGCCAGTATTGGCGCCGCAGCTCGATTACCCGTCCGGAGTACTCGTCCGTCGGGAACTCGCCGGCGAGCAGCCGGCGTTTGAGGCGGCGGATCTCGTAGCGATAGAGATCGCTGAGCGCCTCGCGCACCACGGCAGGCGGCGTCTCGGGGCGCGGGCACAAGCCATGGCCGGCGAGGATCTCGAGCGCTTCGGGCGCGTACTCGTACCGCACATCCTCACGATAATCACCAAATCACCCGATCGCCAAATCACGAGATCGCGTATCATCCCTCGTCTCTGAAATTACTCGCGGAGGGCTTATGACAGATGAACGGGAATCCTCGGGCGACGGCATCCTGATGCGATCGGCGGACGTCGTCGGAGGCGCGCTCGGGACGGCGGTCAACACGGCGTCACAGGTCGCAGGGAAGGCCGCTTCCACGGCGGCGTCGGCCGGGCAGACCGCGGCGGCCGCGGCCGAACGCGTTGTCCCCGCTCCGGCGCGGCGAGCGGTCCGGCGCACCGCCAGGCGCGTGGCAAAGAAGACGCGGCGCGCGGTGAAGGTGGTCGCCCGGCGCGCGGCGCGCACCGCCGGACGAAAGAAACCGACCGTGAAGGCGCGGAAGGCAGCCTCCGGACGGGGACGCGCGTCCGCGAAGAAGACGGCAGCGCGCTCGTCCGCAAAGAAGACCGCCGCGCGCAAGAAGCGTTAGAAGAGCTGCCGGCTACCAGCTACCAGCTGCCGGCTTCCCGCCAGGGCGGGGAGCCGGGAGCGGGCAGCTGTCGCGGCTACTTCGCGGCGCCGAGAATGCCGTTGAAGAGGAACCGGAACGTGCCGTGCGGCTGCGCGCGGAACGTGATCTCGGGTCCGAAGGCGAAGACCTTGCCCTGGCCGACCGTCGCCTCGAACGCCGCGGTCCCTCCCTCCAGGTAGTTCTGTCCCCACGCCCAGCCGCTCCGCAGCGGACGATCGGAATCGAACCACATCACGGGCCGGACGCCGCGAGCCGCCGCGTTCGGCGCGAGGCGGAATACGGGACTGTTGTTGAAGAACACGTCCACGTGATCCTCCGAGCCGGCCGCGGACGGCGCTGCCGGATCGACGGCGACGCGCAGCACGGAGCCGGGCACGTAGTACTTGTCGGCGCTGAGCGGCCGATCCGGCTGCCCCGGCTGACGATCGAGCAGGTGCTCGCTGACCGGCAGGTCGAACGCATCGGCCAGCGATCGCGCGGCGCTGCCCGCGGCGACGATGATGCCGCCGGCCTCGACGAATTTGCGCACGTTCGCTTCCGCGGTCGCGCCCGGACCGGTGCCTGTCGTCACCTGACAGAGGCTGCGCAGATCAGGATCGCCCGGCTGGCCGGCGCCCCCGGCACGGCCGCCCCCGGGTCCGCCGGCCGCGGCAGGTTCATCGCCGCCGCCGCCGCCACCGCCGCCGCGCCCGCCACCCCCGCCGGGACGGAATGCCGCACCCGACGGCAGCACGATCACGTCGTACTTCGCGCGCAGGCCGGTGTCGTCGAAACCGGCGCCGCAGACGATCGTGTACGGGAACTCGAAGCGTTCGAGCAGGAAGCGCGTCCAGCCCGACGGCATCGATCCGGTCGGCGTGTCCCACAGCGCGATGCGGCGCTGCGCCAGCTTGACGCCGCCGGCGGGCGCGGAGGCCGCGGTCTCGACGTTGACGCCCAGCTCCTGCGCGCCCTTCTGCACGATCGGGGTCGCCGCCGCGCTCGCCGGGACGAAGAAGGCGCCGTTCGGCAGCCGGAACACGTCGCCGCTCGCTTTCAACACGCGATTGACGATCGTGAAGGAATCGTTGATCGCCGGCGAGAGCAGGTAACCGGCGGTCGCGGTGCCGGCAATCCGTCCCGGCACCGGTGACGCGAGCCCGTCGATTTCCTTCAGCGCTCCCGTCACGTCGTCGAACAGGCGATCGAACCTGACGCCCATCTGATACGCGAGCGTCCAGCCGGCGCTGTCGTACGGGCGGCGCGGGATGCCGCGCTCGTCCATGTCGTTGGGATGATCCTGCGGCTCGAACATGTCGAGGACGTGGGCGCGACCGGCCTGCGCCGTCTTGACGACGTAGGACCCGGCCGGGTAGGTCTTGCCGCCGGCGCTGAGCGGCGCCGTCGCCTGGTGCACCTCGACGCCGATGTAGCGCAGCGCGTTGACGAACTTGGTGGCGGTCGCGAAATCCGCCTGGTCGGCGCCGATCACGAACACGCGGGGATCGCGGCGCGCCGGATCCTTCAGCACGCTCTTGTAGGTCGCCAGGCTGAGACCGCCGCGTCCGCGGCCGCCGCCCGCCGGCGCATCGGGTGTGTCGCCGCCGGCCGCGGCCTGTCCGGCGCCTGCGCCGCGCCCGCCTTGTCCTGAGCCCGCCGCAGGGCCGCCGCGGCCGCCGGGCGGGGGCAGCGCCGCCGCCAGCCGAGCCATGTCTTCGTTCGACACCGTCCAGTGATCGCGCGACCCGCGCGCGATCTGGTTCGCGCCCATCTTGTAGATATTGAAGAGGAACTGGTCCTTGTAGCGCGAGGCGAGGTCGAGCACCGCGTAGTTCGCCGTCACCGAGTAGTCGATCGACTGGCGGAAATGCCATTCCTGCGGCTCGATCGGCGCCGGCAGGTCGGCGCGCGGGAGAATCTGCCCCTGGATCGCGGGAATCTGCATCGGCGTCGGGTTGCCGATGATCTCGGTGAGCAGGCCGATGATGTTCTGGAAGTACGCCGTCGTGCGCAGGCCGCCGTTCCACCACGTCGAATACGAGGCGCCGGACCGCATCGTGAAGCCCGGCTTGCCTTCCTGCAGGAACCGGTGGTGCATGTGGGCGCCGACCATGTCGAGCCCGGTCACGATCATCGGATCGAAGTTGTAGTTGAACGGATCGCGGAACGGCGGCGAGAAGATCACCGTTCCGGCCGGTCCGGTCTGGTGGTGGTTGTACATGATCTGCGGCAGCCACTCCCAGTACATCAGCTTGTTCATGTTCTGGGATTCCCTGGTGTTCGACATGTAGAAGTCGCGGTTGTTGTCGTGCCCCGCGTACTTCTCGTAGAGACGAGGGCTGCAGGTGCGCCGCAGCGACGGCTCGGACGCCTGCATGTAGCACTTCGAGACCATCTGCATGCCGTCGGGATTGGCGTGCACCGCGACCACGATCACGTCGCGCAGGATGCGCATCGTCTCCTCGTCCGTGCGGCTCACCAGCTGATAGACCGTCTCGATCAGCTGGTGCGGCCCGACCACCTCCGTCGCATGCAGGCCGCCGTCGATCCAGACGACCGACTTGCCTTCCCTGGCCAGCGCCCGCGCCTGGTCGTCCGTCAGCCCGCGCGCGCGGTGCAGCTGCTGCGAGATCTGCTTGTAGCGCTCGAGCTTCGCGAAGTTCTCCGGCGCGGTGACGATCGCGGCGAGATGCGGCCGGCCCTCTTCGGTCTTGCCGATCTCGATCACCTGCATCCGGTTCGACTCTTTGTCGATCTTCTGCCAGTACTCGGCGAACTGCGTGTAGGTGGCGAGATGGTAGTCGTCGCCGATGTTGAATCCGAAATGCGCTTTGGGTGAGGTGACGGCCGCGGCCCTGGTCTGCGCCTGCGGGGCCGACGCGGCAGCGGTCAGGAGCGCGCAGACGAGCGTCAGCGCGCGAACTCGACGCACAAACATGTATCCCCCTCCGGCTTTGGAGGGGGATACAGTATCAGATCGACGATCGTTTACTGCTGCTTGATCGGCGTGCCGACCGGCGGCGGTCCCGATTCAGGCATGACGCCGTTGAACGTCGAGGTGTGCATGTAGATCGTGCCGTCGGCGTTCGTGCCGTAGAAGTGCGGATTCCCCGCCGGGTCGAGCGGATCCGCCGCCGCGGAATAACCAGGCGCGGCCCCGCCGGGGGCGAGGCCGTTGCAGCTCCCGGGCGCCCCGGACAGCGCCGTCCCCGCCATGGTGAACGAGTAGCCCTGCTTCACGAACGACGCGCCGGTGCTCAACTCCGGCGGCAGGAAGGCCGACGTGGCCGCCGGCGGCGCGACGCCCAGACGCGTGAACGTCGGCGAGTAAAAGCCGGACCCGCAGGTCACCGCAAAACTCAATTGCGCGCTGTTGACGACCCGCAGCGTCGCAATCGCGGATGCCGACTGCGCCACGTTCTTGGCGCGCAGCAGCGACGGCAGCGCCATCGTGGCGATCGTGCAGATCAACGATGCCGTGAACAGCAGGTCGATCAGCGTGAATCCGGACTCTCCGTTGGTCGCCGGTTTATGTGCGGTCATGGCTCCCACCTGGGACACTTTTCGGCACCTTGCCGATTTATGACAGTCTAAAAAGTGGCGCGGACGCGGGGTTCCAGGGCCTGGCGCTTCGTTTAAGTGCTGGATCCTGAAAGGGTTACGAGACAACCCCGCCGCCCTCGCACTGATGGGCTGCAAGGCGGGCGCCAGGTGGGGGTGGCGGGCCTCAGCGTGTCAGCTTTCGATACTTGATGCGGTGGGGCTGGTCGGCTTCCGCACCCAGCCGGCGGTGCCGATCCGCCTCGTAGTCCTGGTAGTTCCCCTCGAACCACACCACCTTGCTGTCTCCCTCGAACGCGAGCATGTGCGTCGCGATGCGATCGAGGAACCAGCGGTCGTGGCTGATCACGACGGCGCAGCCGCCGAAGTTCAGCAGCGCCTCTTCGAGCGCGCGCAGCGTGTCGACGTCGAGATCGTTGGTGGGCTCGTCGAGGAGCAGCAGATTTGCGCCCCCCTTGAGCAGCTTGGCGAGATGCACGCGGTTGCGCTCGCCGCCCGAGAGCTGCCCCACCTTGCGCTGCTGGTTCGCTCCCTTGAAGTTGAACCACGACACGTAGGCGCGCGAGGCGACCTCGCGCTTGCCGAGCTCCACGGTGTCGCCGCCTCCGGTGATTTCTTCGAACACCGACTTGTTCGGATCCAGCTCGCGCGACTGATCGACGTAGCCCACTTTCACCGTCTCGCCGATCTTCAGCGTCCCGTCATCCGGTCGTTCCTGGCCGGTGATCATGCGGAACAGCGTCGTCTTACCCGCGCCGTTGGGGCCGATGACGCCGACGATGCCGCCGCGCGGCAGCGTGAAGTTCACGTCGTCCATCAGCAGCGTATCGCCGTAGCCCTTCTTCAGCTTGCGCGCTTCGACGACGACGTCGCCGAGGCGCGGCCCCGGCGGAATGTAGATCTCGACCGAATCGATCTTCTTCGCGCCCTCTTCCTTCAGCAGGTCCTCGTAGTGGTTCAGGCGGGCCTTCCCCTTCGCCTGCCGCGCCCGCGGCGACATCCGGATCCATTCCAGCTCGCGCTCCAGGGTGCGCTGCCGCCGGCTCTCCGCCTTCTCTTCGATCGCGAGGCGGTTCTGCTTCTGCTCGAGCCACGACGAGTAATTGCCCTCCCACGGAATGCCGTGGCCGCGATCGAGCTCCAGGATCCACCCGGCGACGTTGTCGAGGAAGTAGCGATCGTGCGTGACGGCGACGACGGTGCCCTGGTAGTCCTTCAGGAAGCGTTCGAGCCACGCGACCGATTCGGCGTCGAGATGGTTGGTCGGTTCGTCGAGCAGCAGCAGGTCGGGCGACCTCAGCAGCAGCCGGCAGAGCGCCACGCGGCGCCGCTCCCCACCCGACAGCGTGGTGACGTCAGCGTCACCCGGCGGCAGGCGCAGCGCATCCATCGCCAGCTCGAGCCGGGAGTCGAGGTCCCACGCGTTGGCCGCCTCGATCCGATCCTGGACTTTCGCCTGTTCCTCGATCACCTTGTCCATCTGCTCGGGCGGGAGGTCTTCGCCGAGCTTCGCGTTCAGGTCGTCGTAGCGCGCGAGCAGCGCCTTGATCTCGGCGACCCCTTCCTCGACGTTGCCGAGCACGGTCTTGTTCGGATCGAGCCTCGGCTCCTGGTGCAGGAGGCCGATCGAGTAGCCCTCGGCCGCCCACGCCTCGCCGGTGTAGTTCTTGTCTTCGCCGGCCATGATCTTCAGCAGCGAGCTCTTGCCGGCGCCGTTGAGGCCGAGGACGCCGATCTTGGCGCCGTAATAGAACGAGAGCCAGATGTCCTTGAGAACGACGTGGTCGGGCTGGTGAACCTTCCCGAGCCCCTTCATGGTGTAGATGAATTGCGGCATTGGAGTGAACGGTGATCTTACATTACTGGCGCCGGGACGGAGGGGACGGAGGGAACGGAGGGGACGGAGGGAACGGAGGGGACGGAGGGAACGGATCTCACACGGAGGAACGGAGGGAACGGAGGGAAACGGACACACAAAAATGGGGGTGTCCGGAATTCTGTGTGCGAGGCGGTTTCCGTCGGTACCGCCACTGCGGCGACGATCGAGCACATTCTACGCCGGACCTTTCAGGAACCGGTCCTCGTACAGAATCGCGAATTGATTTAGCGCCGCTTTCCAGTGGATCGACGCGCGCGCCCATTTCGCCATGATGTTGCGCAGCGCAAGCCAAATGAGCTTCGTCGCGGCTTCGTCGGTAGGGAAATGGCCGCGGGTCTTGATGATCTTCCGCACCTGGGCGTGGACGCTCTCCAGCGCGTTGGTCGTATAGATCACGCGGCGCACGTCTGAGGGGAACGCGAAGAACGGAATGACGTGCGGCCAGGCACCCCGCCACGCTTTCACGATCGTCGGAAAGCGCTGGCCCCATGGCCCGACGGCAAACGCGTCGAGCGCCGCACTGGCGGCCTCGACGGTCGGCGCCGTGTAGATCCCGCGCAGGGCCGCCGCCAGCGCCTTTCGATCCTTCCACCCGTCAGCTCGAGACTGTTCCGGATTAGGTGCACGATGCATGTCTGGAGCGGCCGCGCGACTTCAGATCGTTGAAGACCTTCAGCCAGAATTTCGCGCCTTCGGTCTGTTCGATCCACACGCCGAGGATGTCGCGCGTCCCGTCGCGCAGCACCGCGAGGGCGAGGTAGACGGCTTTGCTGCGGACGACCGCCTCATCGCGGATCTTCACGCGGAGCGCGTCGAAGAAAACCACGGGGTACATCGGCTCGAGCGGCCGCGTCTGCCACTCCGTCACCTCGGTGATCACCGCATCCGTGACGGCACTCACCAAGTCGGGCGACACGTCGACGCTGTACATCTCCAACAGAAACGCCTGAATCTCGCGGACCGTCAGGCCGCGGGCGTACAACGCGATGATCTTGTCGTCGAAGCCGCTGAACCGCCGTGCGTGCTTGGGGATCAGCTGCGGCTCAAACGTGCCATCGCGATCACGCGGCACGGCGATGTCCACCGGGCCGTCATCGGTCAGGACCGTTTTGCCGCTGCTGCCGTTGCGAGGGTTGGTCGTGTCGTCGGGCTTGGTCGCGCCGGGGCGGTACCCGAGATGGTGGCTCAGCTCGGCGCCGAGCGCCCGTTCAATCAGCGCCTTCTTGAATCGGCGCGTGGCCGCCTCGACGTCCGCCGCGACAACGGCCGGTCCCGAGCAAACTGATCGAGGATCTCACTCGGAACGGGCGTCGGCTTCTCCGCCGGCGGCCGCTCCCGCTTCGGAATACGGGGCGTAAACTCTCCTCATGCTATGCCCCACACACAAAATTCCTGACACCCTCTTTTTGCTCCGTTCACCTCCGTTCCCTCCGTTCCTCCGTTCTGTGAATCCGTTCCCTCCCCGTTCACCTCCGTTCCCTCCGTTCCCTCCGTTCCTCCGTTCCTCCGTTCTGTGAATCCGTTCCCTCCCACCTCTCCGTTGACTCCAAATCATCAGAGGGCGTCGTTCGACCGCAGCGTCACCGGAATCTTCGGCTCCTCCGGCTTCGGCGTGAAATCCTCGCCGGGGTTGATGAAGCGGTCGGACTCGAACTTGTACTGCTTGTCGTAGAGCGTCCGGTAGCGCCCGCCGAGCGCGATCAGTTCGGCGTGGGTGCCGCGCTCGACGATCTCCCCGCCTTCGAGCACCAGAATCTGATCGGCGCTGCGGATCGTCGACAGGCGGTGCGCGATGACGAAGGTGGTGCGCCCCTGGCGCAGCGACTTCAAGCCGTCCTGGATCATCGCTTCGCTCTCGCTGTCCAGGCTGGACGTCGCTTCGTCGAGCACCAGGATCCGCGGATCCGCCAGGATCGCGCGCGCGATCGACACCCGCTGGCGCTGGCCGCCCGACAGCTTCACCCCGCGCTCTCCCACGATCGTGTCGTAGCCGTTCTCGAACGTCTCGATGAACTCGTCCGCATGAGCGATGCGGCTGACGCGCTTGATGTCCTCGATCGTCGCGTGCGGGTTGCCGTACTTGATGTTCTCCGCAATGGTGCCGTCGAACAGGAAGTTGTCCTGCAGCACGACGCCGAGCTGCTGCCGGTAATCACGCAGGCGCAGGCTCGCCAGATCCCGGCCGTCCACCAGGATGCGTCCGCTCAGCGGACGGTTGAACGCCATCACCAGACTGATCAGCGTGCTCTTCCCCGATCCGCTCGACCCGACCAGCGCCGTGGTGGTTCCCGCCGGCGCCCTGAAGCTGACGTTCTTCAGCACCGGGACGCCGGGGTTGTATTCGAAGATCACCGACTCGAACACGACCTCGCCGCGAATCTCCTCCAGCGCGGCCTTGGCGCTGTCTTCCTGATCCTCCGTCGTCATCGAGAGGAGCTCGTGGATGCGATCGAGCCCGGCGAACGCCTCGCTGATCTGCGTGCCGATCGACGCCATCTGCACGACCGGCGCCGCCAGCAGTCCGGTGAACAGGATGTAGTTGAAGAACTCGCCGACGGTCATCCGATCCGCCAGGATGGCGCGGCCGCCGACGATGATCATGATCACGCCGATGATGCCGATGACCGCGGTCGAGAACGCGGTGATCGCCGAGACCCCGGTGATCGAGCTGGCGACGTTGCGGAACAGCCGGTGCGCCCCCTTGGTGAAGACCAGCTCTTCCCGCTTCTCGGCGGTGTAGGTCTTGACGATGCGGATGCCGCCGAGCGTCTCGTTCAGCCGGCCGGTGACTTCCGCGTTGATCCTGCCGCGCTCGCGGAAGATCGGCCGCAGCCGGCTGAAGGCCGTGGCCATGGCGAAGCCGAACGCGCCGAGCGCGACGATGTTGGCGAGCGTGAGCTGCCAGCTCAGGTAGAACAGGTACGCCAGCGCGAGCACCGCGGTGACGACGCTGCCCGCGAGCTGCACCAGGCCGTTGCCGACGAGATTCCGGATCCCTTCGGCATCGGTCATGATCCGCGAGATCAGCACGCCGGATTTCGTGGAGTCGAAATAGCGGACCGGCAGCCGGGCGACGTGAGCTTCGACCCGGCGCCGCATGTCGGTGATCGCCCGCTGCGCCGCGACGCCGAGGATCTGCGAGAGCCCGAACGAGGTGACCGCCTGGATCAGCGTCGCTGCGCCCGCGGCGAGCGCGAGCGGCACCAGCATCTCCGTCTGCCGGCGGCCGATCACGTCGTCGATGAGGTATTTCGACGAGGCCGGCAGCACCAGCCCGGAGAGCCGGTTGACGAGCATGATGGCGAGGCCGAGGACCAGCCGTCCCTTGTGCGCCGCGACGAGCGCCCGCGCCTCCGGCCATGCGTTGGCGTAATCGACCTTCTTCTTCGCCGCCGGATCCTCGGCGCGCGCGGCAATCGCGGAGCGGCCCGCCCCCTCGCGCCCCGCACCCCGCATCCCGCCGCGCAGTCCGCTCCCTCGAATTGCTGCCATCTTTGGTTGGACGCCTTCGGTGGTCGCGGGGTGCCGGCTGCCTGATCATCCGTGCTGGATCACCAGTGGGTACCCGCACCCGCCACGAGCCGGCACCCACACCCCGGCACCCGGCACCCCCTGGGCGCGCTAGAAGTTGACCCGAAGCTCCCCTATCACCGCGCGCCGGATGATGTCGCCGAACACGTGCTGCTGGATCTTCTCGTTGGTGAGGTTCGTCCCCTTGATCGACGTCGTCAGCCGATCGCCCGCCCACTTCACGCCGAAGCCGCCGTTGACGAGCGTGTACGCGTCCGTCGTGCCGTGGTACGGATCGTTGAGCACGTCCTGCCAGAAGGCGCTGTCCGAATAGCTGACGTTGAAGTCGCCGAGGAAGCGCCCGCGGGTGAAGTTGAAGCCGGCGTTGAAGCGGTTCTTGGCCGGCAGATTGAGCTCGGTCAGCGCGAAGTTCGCGGTCGGCTCGGCCTGATACGAGTAATTGGCGAACAGGCCGACGTTCCGGTTCACCGACGCCTGCACCCCGAGCTCGAGTCCCTTCTGCGTCGTCCGGCCGAAGTTCTGGTAGGTGAACAGACCCGGCAATCCGCCGATCGCGTTCAGCGCCGGCACGAGAATCGCCGGCCAGCCGGGCGGCGGGTTGCTCGAGCGGAAGCGCCTGGTGACATCTTCGGTGAAGAAAATGTCGTCCTTCACGCGATTGACGTAGAAGGCGGCGGACACGATGGCACGCCCGTCGGCGATCGTTCCGGTGTACCCGATTTCGTAGACGTCGACCGAGGTCTCCTTCAGGTCGGGATCGCCGACCGACTGCACCGGCAGCGGGTAGATCTGGCCGGCCAGGAGCTGTGTGAACAGCCCGAGATTCACCGGCTGGACGATGGTGACCCGCAGGAAGTTGTTGATCACCGACGGGGCCCGATACGCGCGGTTGTACGACACGCGGAACGACTGGTCCTCCTGCGGCTTGACCATGAAGCTCACCCGCGGCGAGAAGACGAGCTCGTCGAGGTAATCGAAGCGATCGACACGCGCGCCGGCCACCACCCGGAACTTGTCGTGCAGGAAGATCTCGTCCTGGATGTACCCGCCGCCTTCGGTGCGATTGTCTCCATCGGGCGCGAGCGACAGATCGAACCGGTTGATGCGCAGATTGCCGCCGTAGGTCACGACGTGCCGCTGACTGAAGGACTGAACGTTCGAGGCCTCGACATCGAACGTCTTCGTGCCGAAATTGAAGATCACCGGCTGCCGCGTGGTGGCGTCGACGGTGAGCAGGTTGGCGGCGTCGCCGTCCAGCACGTTCGTGAAGAACCCGGCGCGGAACCCCTTGTTGGTGAAGCTGAGCTTGCCGTAGCCCATCACCGTCCCCTTGTTGATGTCGAAGGGACCGATGCCGGTGTGCATGATGCCGTCAGTGCCGGCGACGCCGCCGGAGAACGACCAGCGCTTGCCGTCAGGCAGGTCGTAGTCGACGCGAGCGTCGAACTTCGGCTGCGTGGTGCCCTGGTTCTTGTAGCCGGGATACGTCGTGGTCACGGTGCAGACGTCCGCGCGCGTGCACGGAATCGTGCCGACCGGCCGCGCGTAGGGATCCTGCGTGTAGCCGCCGGCGGAGAGCTTGAAGGCCAGGCGATCGTTCACCGCCTGCGCATGCGTGCCGCTGATGTAGAACAGCGTCCCCGCGCCCTGCCCGGCGCTGCTGCCGGCATCGCGATCGAAGCCGCCGACGCCGAGCACCGCGCTCGTCCCCTGCATCTCGCGCGGCGACTTGGTGATGACGTTCACGACGCCGTTCAGGGCGTTGGCGCCCCACACCGCGGAGGCCGGGCCGCGGATGACTTCGACCTGCTTGATCTCATTCAGGTTCACCGGCAGGAAATCCCACATCACGAAGCCGAAGAAGTCCTGGTAAAGGCTGCGGCCGTCGAGCAGCGCGAGCTGCCCCGTCGCCAGCGTGCCGGTCGCGCCGCGCGAGGTTACGTTGATGTCGCGGGCAGAGACCTGCGTGATGTTGAGGCCGGGCACCGCGCGCAGCAGCTCGGCGAAGTTCTGCGATGCCGCGCTCTCGATCGTTTGCGTGCCGATGACCGTCATCGTCGCCGGCGCGTTGATCAGTTTCTCTTCGGTGCGCGAGGCCGAGACCACCACGGTCTCCTCGTATTTCGGCTGCTCGGGCTTCTGCTCCGGCTTCTGCTCCGGCTTCTCCTCAGGCTTGGCCGGCGGCTGGGCGGGCTGCGCCGGCGCGGTCGCCGGCGGCTGCTGCGCGCGAACGACGGGCGCCGCCGCACCGGCCAGCACGACCGCCAGTGCCCCACAACACACAGCTCTCATACGCGCGTCTCCTTCCGTTTGGCGCCGGGCACCGCCGCCCGCGCAGGACGGTTAAGTCCAGTCGATACCGGGAATTAGCCCTACGGGTATAACACATCAGGGTGCCGGGTGCCACCCGGCATACACTGGTCGGATGTCGAAGGCGCCGGTGCTGCCGGCTGAGGAGTGGGCGGACTGGCCGGACGAGAAGCTCCTCGATCTGCGCATGTGCCAGCTCGGCGTCAGCATCGAGGCGAGCGTGCTCGCCGACCGGATCGCGGAACTGCTGCGGGAACTGGAGGCGCGCGGGCTGTCGAACTTCAAGCCGCACTTCTGGCTGTCGGACGAATGGTTCTCGCCCGACGCCGTCCCGGGCGTGGCCATCCCCTTCTACCTCGCGCACCCGCGGCTCGAGCGGCTGGAGCGCACCTACATGCTGGAAGTGGAAGGGGGCACGCCGGAGTGGTGCCTGCGCATCCTGCGGCACGAAGCGGGGCATGCGATCGACAACGCCTTCAAGCTGCGCCAGCGGCGCCGCCGGCAGCAGATCTTCGGTCCGTCGTACAAGGCGTACCCCGAGTATTACGACCCCAAGCCATACAGCAAGAGCTTCGTCCTGCATCTCGATAGCTGGTACGCGCAGAGCCATCCCGACGAGGATTTCGCGGAAACGTTCGCCGTCTGGCTGAGCCAGCCCGACTGGCGCGACCGCTACGCCGGCTGGCCGGCGCTCAAGAAGCTCGAGTACATGGACGCGTTGATGAAAGACGTGTCCGCCAGGCCGATGCTGGTGCGGACGCACCGCAAGGTGGATCCGCTGCCGACGATCCGCAAGACGCTCCGCGCGCACTACGAGCGGAAGCGGCGGCACTACGGCCTGCTCCACCCGGATTTCTACGACCGCGATCTGCGCAGGCTGTTCTCCGACGATCCGGCGTACGCGGCGAACATGAAGGCGGCGCGCTTCATCGCGCGGGTGCGGCGCGACGTGCGGCGGATGGTGGCGAGCTGGACCGGCGAGTATCAATACACGATCGACCAGGTGCTCGAGGCGATGCTGAAACGCGCGAACGAGCTGAACCTGCGGCTCACCGTGCCCGAGGAGCGCGCGAAAATGGACTTCCTCGTGCTCCTGACGGTGCAGACGATGAACTATCTGCACAGCGGCCGCCATCGCGTGGCGCTATGAGCGCAGCGTCTTCGCGATGTCTTCCAGCGCCCGGCCGTGAAGCCGCGCGTAGGCGGTCCGCTGCGCCCTGTCGCGTCCGATGCCCCAGGCCTGCAGCAGCGTGCGGACGATCTCCGGCGGCTGCTGCGCGACGAAGAACAGATCGCCGCCGGACGCCGGCCGGCTGACCACGGCGTGAAGCGGAGCGGCAGCCGCATTGGCGAAGCCGCGCATCCAGCCGGCGACGCGCGCGTCGGTGACTTCCTCGGGCCCGTCGTGCGCGGTGTCGTCGACGCCGACGACGAACACGTGCGGGCGCACGCCGCCGGCCTGCGCGATCAAGTCCTGCAGCAGCGCCGCCAGCGACCAGCGCGTCAGATGCGTCCAGTCGCGCGCGATCGCTTCGGGCCCGTTGGTCTTCCAGTACCAGGTCAGCTCGGTGGACGCGAGCATCGCCTCGACACGCTCGCGCGGATCGTCGCCGAACACGTCCGTGCCATAGGCGATGGGCCCGTTCTCGCGAAGGTAGCAGACGAGCGGGACGCGGGCGCGACTCCGGCCGCCGACCAGGCGTCGGACCCAGTCCACGTCAGCGGCACCCTGCGCTAGAATCCCGGGCGATCATGCGCATTCAGTCTACGCCGATCGCGTGAGCCGCGTTCCCCTCGCGGCGGCGCTCGCGCTGGCCGTGCTCGCCGGCGGACGGCGGACGGCGGCGGTCCGCGCGCACGATCCGGTGCCGACGACGCCGACGTTTGCCGCCGACGTTCGCGGCATCCTGGCGGCGCGCTGCACCACCTGTCACGCGGCCGGCGGCTCCGCACCGATGCCGCTCACCACCGCCGAAGAAGTGCGTCCCTGGGCCGCGGCGACGCGCGAACAGGTGCTGAACCGGCGGATGCCGAAATGGCATGCCGCCCGGGGCTACGGTGCGTTCGTCAATGACCCGACGCTCACGCCGCACGAGCAGGCGATCGTGATCGGCTGGATCGATGCCGGCATGCCGGAGGGGGTGCCGCGAGGCGCCGCCGCGCCGAGGCCCGCGGCGGGGTTCGCGATCGGCACGACGGGAGATGACGCGCGTCGGGTGTTCGTTCGCGCCGGCGCCGATGTGGGTTGGCTCGGCGGAGGGAGCGCCGCGTGGATCACCGGCTGGGCGTTCTCGCCCGGCGATCCGCTGATCAGCGCGGCCGTGATCAGCGTCGATCGCGCGCCGATCGGATCGTGGGTCGCCGGCGATCGGCCGACGAGACTGCCGCCGGGGCTGGCTTTTCGGGGCGGCGGGCGGATCCGCGTCGATCTCCGTCGGCGTGCCGCGGCCGCGCAGGAACGGCCCTTCGTGCCGCGCGCGTCCGTGCTCACCCTGCTGACCACCGTGACCACGCCGGCGCAGCGCGCCTGGACGGAACAGATCGCGTGCGGTGCGCTTCGCAGCGGACCGCCGGGACGCCTGTTGGCGGTGCGTCCGCTGCTCGATCGCCGCGAGATCCGGATGTCGGTCACGCGTCCGGGAGCGCCCGCGTCGATCGTCGGCTGGTTCCGCGACTTCGACCCGCTCTATCCGCGCACCTACTGGCTGGTGCGCCCGATCGAGATGGGATCCGACACCAGCCTGGCGGGCGACGGTCCCTGCCGCGTCGAGCTGACGCTCGCACCCTCCGGCTACGGCACCTCGATGACGAACGCCGCCGTGGTCGCGCGGCCGCCGCGCTGGAACTGAACCCACACCTTGAACACGCCGGCGCGCGGAACGAGCGGGCGGAAGCTCACGGCGCCGCCGCGGCCGTCCGGCTGCGGATGCTCGTGCAGCGCTTCGGTCATGTCGGCCGAGACCGCGATGAAATGGGCGGACGCGCCGAGATAGGGTTCGAGATCGGCAACCGGCACGCTGGTGGCCGCATCTTCGATCCGCACCGTAACCAGCCGGCGCTCGCCGGCTTTCAACCCCGCCGCGTCGAGCGAGACGCGCATGCCGTCGGCGGCCTTCGGCTCCGGATCGAGCGCCGGCCGCGCGGCGCGGCCGAACGCGGACCCGGTCGTGAACGCCTGGTGCACCATCTGCGGCGCCCCGCCCTCCGGCTGGAACTCGACGATCGCCATATAGGGCCCCGGACGCGGCAGCCTCACGTCGACCATGAAGACGCCGTCGGCCTGCTGCACCGGATGCTCGTGCGCGAAGAACTCCAGACCGTCTCCGACCACGAACAGGTGCATCGGATGCTCGTGAACGGCCGCGAACCGGCGGAGGTTCGCGGCGCCGTCCGGCTGCTTCACCGCGATGCGCAGGCGCGCCCCCGCCAGCGTGGGGGTCGCACGGAGGTCGAGCACGTTCGCCGCCTGCGCCAGTGACGGCGCGAGCGCGCATGCCACCGCCGCCGCGAGCATCCGCATCACAGGCCGCCTCGCATCGCACATAGAATGCCCTACATGCCGCTGCTTCGTCCGATCGCCCTTGCGCTCCTCGTGTGTCTCCAGTTTCCGCCGCCGGCCGGCGACGTGCCAAAGCGCGCGGCCCCCGCGTGGCTCGCGCCGTACCGCGACCCGGCGAGCCGCCTGATCGGCGAAGCGCTCGGGTCCGACGCCGGATGGCAGCGGCTCGCCTATCTCGGCGACACCTTCGGCCCGCGATTGAGCGGCTCCCCCAACCTCGAGGCCGCGATCGCCTGGGCCGTCGACGAGATGAAGCGCGACGGTCTCGAGAACGTGCACCTCGAGCCGGTGAAGGTGCCGCACTGGGTCCGCGGCCGCGAGAGTCTCGAGATCGCCGGCCCCATCCCGCAGCCGCTCGTCATGCTCGGCCTGGGCAACAGCGTCGGGACCCCCGCCGACGGCATCGAGGCGGACCTGCTCGTGGTGCGCAGCTTCGAGCAGCTCGACGCGGCGCGCGATCGCGTGAAGGGGCGGATCGTGCTCTTCAACGTGCCGTTCACCACCTATGGCGAGACGGTGCGGTTCAGGGCGGAAGGGCCGTCGCGCGCGGGAGCGCTCGGCGCCGCCGCGATGCTGGTTCGCAGCGTCGGGCCGGCCGGCCTGCGCACGCCGCACACCGGCGCGCTCGTCTACGCCGACGGCCAGCCGCAGATCCCGGCCGCGGCGATCACCGTCGAAGACGCGGCGCGCCTGCAGCGCATGTCGGATCGCGGCACGACGGTGCGCCTGCGGCTCAAGATGGAAGCGCGGCTGCTCGGCGAGGCCGACTCCGCCAACGTCGTCGGCGAGATCCGCGGGCGCGAGCGGCCCGACGAGGTCGTCGTCATCGGCGGGCACTTCGACTCGTGGGACGTCGGCACCGGCGCGACCGACGACGGCGGCGGATGCATCGTGACGTGGGAAGCGCTCCGCCTGATGAAGAAGCTGAATCTGCGCCCCCGCCGCACCGTGCGCGTCGTGCTGTGGACCAACGAGGAAAACGGCGGCCGCGGCGGACAGGGATACCGCGATCGACACCTCTCCGAGCTGGGCAACCACGTGATGATGCTCGAGTCCGACGGCGGCGTCTTCAAACCGAGCGGGTTCGGGTTCAGCGGCAGCGACGGCGGCCGCGCGCGGGTGCGTGAGATCGCCGGGCTGCTCGCCGGCATCCAGGTGGATCGCATCGGCGCGAACGGCGGCGGCGCGGACATCGGTCCGAGCGTGCAGCACGCCGGCATTCCCGCGATGTCGCTCGAATCGGAAGGGGACTATTTCCTGATCCATCACACCCCGGCGGACACGGTCGACAAGATCGATCCGATGGATGTGTCGCGCGCCTCGGCGGCGATCGCGGTGATGGCGTATGTGATTGCGGAGATGCCCGAGCGGCTGCGCTGATCGAGGCTCGAGGTTCGAGGTTCGAGGTTCGGGCGCGCTTACTTTTTCGCGCCGACCGTGTAGACGAGGAAGTCCGCGCGTTTGAGGTCGTCAGCCGACGGCTGCAGCGCGTCGAGATCGGACACCGGCAGCACCGAGACGACGGCGACGCGGCGGCCCGGCATGCGGCGGCGCGCGCTGTGCGCGGCCCCGTCGCTGAAATCGCTGTGGAACGCCCCGTTCATGTGAACGATCGTGACCCGGCCGGCGCTCTTCGCCGCCGCCTCGGCGATCGACTCGCCCATCGTCTCGTCCTTCACGCACTGCGCGTAGTAGAAGTTGGGGGTCGCCGCCTGGTGGCCGCCCATCGCTTCGGCGAAGCGATCGAAGTAGCGCCCGGACGGCGGGCACTCGAGGTCCCTGGCGGCGAACGCGCGGTCCGGCGATCCGCCGCCGATCGCGGACAGCCCTGTCTTGCTCACGTCCGACGCCATCCGCCGGGGGACGTTCGCGGCGACCACGCGCAGCCTGCGGGCGCGTGCGAGCTCGACCAGCGGCCGGTAGTCGGTCGCATAGCGCGGCCATGGCCGCGATCCCGCGAGGAACTCCGGTTCGGCGATCTCCCCGGCGAGATAGCGATCGAGGAGCGGCTGGACGTCGCGCTCGAACATCTCCAGCGAGAGAACGACCGGCACGCCGCGGCGCAGCAGCCCTTCGAGGATGGCGAGTTCGAGGCGGTGCGTATTGGGATCGTCGTGCTGCTCGCCGACCATGATCGCGTCTGCCTGCGACAGGTCGGCGAGCATCGCCTCGAAATCACCGAAGGCGCTGCGGCGCGTGTCGTAGACGCGCTCGGGCACGTACGAAGGGGGCGCCGCGAGCGGCAGCACCTGCAGCGCGCGCGGCTCCGGCGCGCCGGCCACCGCCAGCCCCGCCAGAACCGCGAGCACCTGAAGAATCAGCAGAACCTGTCCTTACTTGCCGACCGGCGCGTTGCGCCGCAGCTCGAGATCGATGGTGATGTTGACCTCGTCGCCGACGACCGGCATGGCTTCGATCATATTGTTCCACAGCACGCCGAATTCCTTGCGGCTGATCTTCGTCGTCGCCGACGCGCCGGTGAGCAGGGTGACGCCGCCGTTGCGGCCGGCGGTCTGCACGGTCGGCGCCGGGCCGTCGACGTCCAGCACGACCTCCTTGGTGTTGCCGCGGATCGTCAGATCGCCCACCAGCTTGAACCTGCCCGCGCCGGCGGTCTCGACGCGCTTCGACCTGAACGTCAGGTGCGGATGGTTGGCCACGTCGAAGAAGTCGGGGCTGCGGAGATGGTTGTCGCGCCGCTCGTTCTGCGTGTCGATCTTCGTCATGTCGATGGACACGTCCGCCTTGACCGACGTCACGTCCTTGCCGTCGTACTCGATCTTGCCGCTGATGGCGCCCAGCGTGCCGCGGACGGTCGAGACGACGTTGTGGCGCACGCTGAAATTCGCGGCCGAGTGGCTGCCGTCGATCGCCCACTCGTTCGGACCGAGCGGCGGCTGAGGCGGACGCTGCGGCTGAGCCTGGGACGCGGCCGCGGGTTGCTGGCCGGCGGGCGCCGGGCCGGCCGGCGGCTGGGTGGTCGGAGCGGATTGGGCCAGGATGGGGGCAACGAACGCCGCGGCGGCCACGGCGGTGACAAGCGATCTGCGCATTCAGGTATCTCCTCGGATCAAGAACCGGATATCCCGCTAAGACGCCTTGGATCCCCCGGCCGTTTCAGGGTCGGGGACGTAGGCCTCGCGCAGATGCACCGGCTCCGCCTTCCTGCGAACGCGCAGATTTATCGCTTCCACGAATACCGAGAATCCCATCGCGAAATAGACGTAGCCCTTCGGAATGTGATGATCGAAGCCCTCCGCGACCAGCGACATGCCGATCAGCAGCAGGAAGCTGAGGGCGAGCATCTTCACGGTCGGATGCCGGTGCACGAACGCGCTGATCGGCTCGGCCGCCAGCATCATGATGGCGACGGAGATCACCACCGCGATCACCATCACCGCCACCTCGTCGACCATGCCGACCGCGGTGATGACCGAGTCGAGCGAGAACACGATGTCGAGCAGCGCGATCTGCACCAGCACCGACGCGAACGAGGCCGCCGTTTTCGCCGATCCGTGCCCCTCCTCCCCCTCCAGCCGCTCGTGAATCTCGTGCGTGCTCTTGCCGAGCAGGAACAGCCCGCCGAGGATCAGGATCATGTCGCGCCCCGAGATCGCCTGACCGATGACGGTGAAGAGCGGCGCGGTCAGCCTGATCACCCAGGACAGCGAGAACAGCAGCAGGATGCGCGTCCCCATCGCCAGCAGCAGCCCGAGGCGCCGGGCTCTCTGCTGCTGATCGGCCGGCAGCTTCGCGGAGAGGATCGAGATGAAGATGATGTTGTCGACGCCGAGGACGATCTCGAGGAAGGTGAGCGTCGCGAGGGCAATCAGGATTTCGGGACTCAGCCAGTTCATTTATCGCCTCAGTATCTCGAATCGGAGCTCGGCGAACCCGCCGATCTCGAAGTATTCCACCTTGAAACGGCGCCGGCCGCCGGTGATCGGCACGGTGTCGATCGCCGACTCGTGCGGCGTCCAGCGATCCACGATCCGTTCCTCGTCCATCCACACCCGCACGCCGTCGTCCGAGATCGTCCGCACCGTGTAGGCGCCGGGCGGCAGATCGATCTGCGCCTCGGCGACGAGCGCGACGCGATCGCGCGGCAGGCCCTCGGCGATGACGCCGCCCGACATGTAGTCCAGGCGGTCGCGGGTGTCCGACTTCGCCGGCGCGCCCGCGAGCACGCGCGCGAATCCGTCGGGGTTCCGGTCCGGCCGCGACGCCTCGTCGAACGTGAAGTAGCGGACCTGCCATGCCGCCGGCACGAAGAAGCGGCGGTAGCCGAACGCGTACGGCGCCCCCGCGGCGACCGTCCGGCCGCGCGGACTCACCACCGCGGCGCCGAGGTAGGTCAACTGCACGTCATAGTCGACGACGGGGCCGGGCGCGGGGGTCAGCGTGACGACGCCCGGAACGCGGCCGGACGCGGCGTCGAGCGACGCGCCGCGGAGCGACGCGACTTTCCACTCGCCTGGCGGTCCGAGCACGCGCAGCTTCAGCGGCGTGGCGTCGGAGCGCCCCTGCGGCCAGAGCTTCGGCGACTTCCAGTCGTACGGCCCCCACTCGTCGACGATGATCGCTTCGCGCCCGCGCCGCTCGGCTTCCGGAATCTTCGCGTCCATGCCGCCGGGCAGCGGCTTCGGCAGCGTGACGTCGAGCGTCGGCCGCGGCCGCAGCGGCACCGTGACCTCGTCGCCGATGCCGAGATTGCGCGTGTCGCCGGTCAGCATCGCCAGCGTCTGCACGCGTTCGAAGCTGTTGGTGAGAATCCGGACGTTCTGCGTCTCGCTGATCTTCAGCGCGGTGTGATTGGCGACGAAGGTGTTGCCGTTGATGACGTAATCGCGGCTGCGGGTGTCGCGGTGCTTCGGGTAGCCCCAGTCGGGGTCCTGCGCCGCGTTGCGCCACAGCCGGATCGCGGTCTCGTCCCCCTCGAAGCGGTTCTCGGTGATCTTGTTGTCCTGGCCGTGCTCGATCGCGATCGCTTCCGTGTTGCGGGCGAAGCGGTTGGCGACGAACCACGAGTCGAAGCTGTAGCCGCCCCACACGCCGTGCCAGCACTCTTCGACGCGGTTGCCGTAGAAGATGTTGCGGCTGAACGTGGCTTCGATGCCGTTGGCCGGGGCGAAACTGAAATCGTTGTCGTAGAACAGATTGTCGTTGGCCCCCCCCTGGCCCGTGTCCATCGTCGACTGCCCCGCCCAGAGGAAGAGGCCGTCGCCGCCGTGCGTCACCGAGTTGAAGGCGACGAGATTCTTGTGGCTCTGTTCGTAGAGCAGGATGCCGGCGGAGTCCTGGCCGCGGTTGTAGAAGGTGTGGCTGTAGCCGCGCACGCACCAGTCCACTTTGTTGTGCATGATGGTGTTGCCGCTGGCGCGGTACAGCGCGATGCCGAGGCCGGAGAGGAACGAGAAGGTGTTGTTCCAGACTTTCGCGTTGTCCGACCGCGCCAGCATCAGGCCGTTCTGCCCCTGCACGATCGTCGTGTGGTCGATTTCGGCGCCGGGGGAATCGGCCAGGTAGATCCCGGCGCCGCTCTGCAGCCACTCGTCCTTGTCGTTGTGGTGATACGACATCCAGTCGAGCAGGCTCTCGTGCTCGACGAGGCTGTAGAGGCGCGGCTTCCAGTTGTAGCTCAGGTCGGCGTGCGTGATGTGCAGGTTGCGGCTGCCCCGCGCGAGCACGCCGATCTTGTAGCCGTGCGCGCGCAGGTTCCTGATGGTGACGTTCTCGCCGCCGTCGACCAGCACGGCGAGCCCGGTGAAGCTGTCGGGGTCCGCGTCCGCGGCGGCGCCGCGCAGCACGACGTCCCTGAAGTCCACCGTCAGGTTCGAGCCGCGGATGGTGATCGCAGGATGATCGAGATCGGCGGAGGCCAGCGGGTAGGTGCCGGCCGGCACCACCATCGTCCGCGCGATCACCATCCCCGCCACCGGGCGCGACTGCGCGTGGGGATGGTGCGCGGTCAGCGCGACAACGGCGAGCGCGAGCAGGGCGGACAATCGGGACACGGCCAGCTATAGCCTACCCCGATCGCCAATCCCCGATCCCCGATCCCCGATCCCCCGCCGCGCGGGCAACCGGACGTGCACGGAATTAAGATACGCGACATGCGGCATTTCGCAGGATTCCTCCTCCTCGCCGTCTGGTTCACTGACGCGGCCCGCGTCGATTCGCTGGCTGCCCTCCAGGCGCGGATTGACGACGCCAGGCCGGGCGACGTGATCACGGTGAAGAACGGGACCTACCGGACCACGGCGCCGATCACCGTGAAGGCGCAGGGCACGCCCGGGAAGGTCGTCCGCATCGCCGCCGAAACCGCGGGCGGCGTCACCATCACCGGCGCCGGGGGATTCGACGTCGTAAGTCCCGCTTCCCACGTCGTCATCGACGGCTTCGTGTTCACCCACGCGTCGGGCCAGACGCACATCCGCCCCGGCGCCACCCACATCCGGTTCACGCGCAACGTGTTCGAGGCCGCGGGGGACGGCGCGTATCTCACCGTGGCGGGACATGACGCCGAGATCGACCGCAGCGAGTTCCGCAACAAGCGGACGCCCGGAAACATGATCGACGTGCGCGGCGAAGGCAGCCAGGTGGCGCAGCGCGTGCGCATCCATCACAACTACTTCCACGACTTCGACAGCCCCGGCGTCAACGGCGCCGAAACGATCCGGTTCGGGCTGAGCGGGCTGAGCATGTCGAAGGGGCTCGGCATCATCGAGCACAACCTGTTCGTCCGGTGCGTCGGCGAGAACGAGATGCTGTCGATCAAGTCGGGCGCGAACGTGATCCAGGACAACACGCTGCTCGACTCGCGCGGGGCGCAGCTGACGCTGCGCCACGGCAACGAGAACATCGTCCGCCGCAACTACCTGCGGGGCACGGACGGCATCCGCGTCTTCGGCGACCGCAACCGCATCTCGGAGAACTACCTCGAAGGGAACACCGGAGCGATCCAGATCGGCAACGGCGGCGCGGAGGTCGCCGACGGCGCGCCCCTGACCAGCCACGACCGCCCGGACGACACGTACATCACGTCCAACGTGCTCGTGAACAACGAACGCAATCTCTTCATGACCAGGCGGGACCGGGGTCTCGGCGCGACCCGCACCACGATCGCCCACAACGTCATTCAGGGGGGCGGCCCGGCGGCCGTGATCGATGGTCCGTTCCCCGGCGCCATCTGGCGGGACAACACGCTGTGGGACACCACCGCCGGGGTGATGCCCGAAGAGGGATTCTCCAGGAGGAGGCCGGCCATCAGGCCCGCCAGGCCCCTGACGCTCGAGGCCTGGCGCGCGTTCGTGCGCGGCCGCCGCTGAGCGCATGCCGGCGCGCGTGGCCGAGAGCGGCGAGCGGTCAGCGGGTAGCGGGTAGCGGCGACCGGTCGGCGGCCCGGTGGACTGCGGTCATCGGCTACCGCACTCCCTCGCCGCCGCCATCAGCCCCTCAATTCCGGACACGTGGAACTGGGCGACGACGTCGCTCGAGTTGTGCGGGCTGTAGCCGAAATCGAAGGTGCGCGCCTGCCGCAGCCGCTGCACGAACGCGGCGGGATCGGGCGCGAAGACGGCCGTGTGGTCGTCCGAGTCGGTCCAGCGTTCCGTCCGCGCCGGTTCGCCGTCCACGCTGATCGTCACGCTCTTGCCGTCGACCGCGGGCACGATCTTCATCGGCGAGCGCGTGACGACGAACGCCTCGACCTGCTGTGCCGCGCACCGGACGACGAGCGACGCGCGCGCCGGGCCGAACCACGTCTTGACGACGTTCTCGGACGCCAGTTCGAAGGCAGCGCCGCGGCGGCGGCCGCCGAGCCACGTCGCCTGGTTCTCCGTGCTCCACGTCTGAACGGGGCGAGCGACTGTCGGCGCCGGGGCGGCCGCGGGTGCCGTTCTGGCGTCCGCGGCCGGAGCGCCCGCGGCGGCAGCAGCACCCGACGCCGGTCCGCCGCGGCTGGACATCGCGAGTCCCGTCAATGCGGCGGCGGCGATGCCGGCGGCGATGAACGTGATCTGGCGCCGCGAGATGGCGGTTCGCGCGGCGGGCGGTGTCGTGGCGACGGGCACGAGCGCACTTGCGGCGGCCGCCTCGGGGGGCGAGGCGCGCTCGCCCGGCTCATCCGCAGGCGGCTCTACGAGGGCGGCCGCCCATGCCTCGCAGGACTCGCAGACGCTGACGGAGTCCGCAATCGCACGCCCGCACGTCGGACAGACTTTCACGGCGACCGGCGGGGCAACCGTCGTGCCAGCGGTCGACTGGCGCGTCCGCCCGCGGATCGCGGGACTTCCAGCGGGTTGGCGACGAAACCGTCACCGGCCGCTTACGAAGGTGTCGCGGCAATCCAAAACCTGTGCGCCGCCGTACCGCCGAACCGCTTGTCGTATATCATGCGCGCCTTACGTTTTCAGGGATCAGGAGGCATTCATGGCGGTCACGTCGGGTTCCATTCTCACGGACACGCTCCTCGAGAGCTGCCGGCAGCGCGCCGCCGGCTACGATCGCGACAACCGGTTCTGCCAGGAGGACTTCGACGAGCTCAAGGCGGCGGGCTACCTGAAGCTCACGCTGCCGAAGGAGTTCGGCGGGATGGGCTACACGCTGAACCAGTACACGCGGGAGGCGCGGCGGCTGGCCAGCTACGCGCCCGCGACGGCCCTGTGCCTCAACATGCACCACTACTGGGTCGGCACCGCGGCCGACAGCTGGCGCGCAGGCGACAAGTCGGTCGGCTTCATCCTCGAAGACGCCGGCGCGGGTGAAGTCTTCGCCGCCGGCCACGCCGAGAGCGGCAACGAGACGTCGATCGTGATGTCGGTCACGAAGGCCGAGAAAGTCCCCGGCGGCTACAAGTTCACCGGGCGGAAGTCGTTCGGCAGCCTGACGCCGGTGTGGACCCGCCTCGGCGTCCACGGCCTCGACGCGAGCGACCCGCAGAACCCGAAAGTGGTCCACGGCTTCCTGCCGCGGAACACGCCCGGCGTCACCATCAAGGAAACGTGGGACGTGATGGGCATGCGCGCGACGCGCAGCGACGACACCGTGCTCGAGGGGGCGTTCGTGCCCGACAAGTACATCGCGCGCGTCGTCCCGGCCGGACTCGCCGGGGCCGATTACTTCGTGCTGTCGATCTTCGCCTGGGCGCTGATGGGGTTCGGCAACATCTATTACGGGCTCGCCAGGCGGATGCTGGAGCTCTCGATCGAGCAGGTCAAGAGCAAGGGCTCGCTCGCGATGACGCGCTCGATGGCGCACCACCCGCACGTGCAGACCGGGATCGCCGACATGGTGATCGGCCTGGAAGCGATCGGCGCGCAGCTCGAATCGGTGACGCAGGACTGGTCCAACGGCGTGCAGCATCCCGACTGGCCGATCAAGATCGTGGCGGCGAAGTACAACGCCGTCGAGACGGCCTACAAGATCGCCGACACCGCGCTCGACGTGTCCGGCGGATTCGGCATGTTCAAGAAGAGCGAGATGGAGCGCCTGTTCCGCGACGCGCGCTGCGGCCGCTTCCACCCGGCGAATTCCTCACTCACCCACGAACTGCTCGGCAAGCTGGCGTTGGGGATCAATCCGGACGATCCACAGCGCTGGGGCTGACGCCATTTGGAAATTTGGAAATCTGGAAATCTGGAAATTTGGAAATCGGGAAATCTGGCACCGTCAGATTTCCAAATTCCAACATTTCCGAATTTCCAAATCCACTAGGCTCCGAACTGGTCGGGGTCCCAGGTGAGTCCCAGCTCGCTTGGCGGTGCCATGTAGCCGACGAGCGCGGACGCGGCGACGACCGCGGGGCTGGCGAGATAGCCTTCGCCGCCGAGCCCCATGCGGTTCTGCCAGTTGCGGTTGAACGAGGTGATGGCGCGCTGGCCGGCGGTCAGCGCGTCCGGTCCCTGGCCGAAGCACGGGCCGCACCAGGATTGCCGGATCTCTCCGCCGGCCGCCCGGAACACCTGCGCGATCGACTCGCCGCCCAGGCGCGGGTCGGGCTGCTCGATCTGACGTCCGACGCCTCCCGAGCCCGGGAAGATGCGGAACTCGCGATCCACTCTGGTGGCCCCCGTCCGGCGTGCCGCGCGCATGACGAGCGCCGCCTGCAGCAGGTCGTCATAGCTCCCGTTCGTGCACGAGCCGATCATCGCCTTGTCGAAGGTGATGCGCTCGCGGGCGACCTCCTCGGCGGGAAACGCGTTGCCGGGGCTGAACGGCTTGGCGATCATCGGCCGCACCGCGGACAGATCGAACGCTTCGTCGATCTCGTAGCGCGCCTCGCTCCCGGGCGCGATCGGCGGATACGGCAGCGCGGTGAGCCCCTTCTGCCGGAACCACTCGCAGGTCGTCTCGTCGGGCGCGAAGATCCCGTTCAACGCCTCGGCCTCCGCCATCATGTTGGCGATCGTGTTGCGATACGCGATCGGCAGTTGCCGATTGGCGTCGACCAGCTCCACTGACATGCCCTGCGACTGCTTCGCGCCCCAGCGGCGCAGCAGCTCGAGGACGATGTCCTTGCCGCTGACCCACGGCTGCAGGCGTCCGTCGAAGCGGACGCGGCGCGCCCTGGCGAGCGTGAAATAGATGTAGCCGGTCGCCCAGCCGAACCCGAGCGTCGTCGATCCGACGCCGATGCCGACGGCGCCGTAGGCGCCGTAGGCGCGGCTGTGCGAATCGGCGCCGGGAATGAACTGTCCCGGCATCACCAGCCCCTGTTCGGGAAAATAGAAGTGGAAGATGCCGTCGCCCGGCGTCGCGTAGTACGGCTTCACCATCGCCTGCCGGCGCGCGAACTCGCGGCCGATGCCGGTCTGTTTGTCGTCCACGGCGCTGCCGGTGAAGACGAAGTGATCGTTGGCGATGGCCGCCTGCCGCGGGTAGATGGTGTTCCCGCCCGTGATCTGGTTGAACGTATGGATGGCGAACGGAGCCGTGCCGTCGGACGCCGGCAGCAGATCGGCATACACCCGCAGCGTGGTGCCCGGCCTGAGATCCGACGGCTTCAGATCCTTGTCGACGCGGTGCGCCCAGACGATCTGCTCTGTCGTCGTCATGCCGCGCGCGGCGTCGGGATCGGCCCAGTCGATCGACGGCGCCGTCGCCACCGACGCGCGGAACTCGCGGCGGCCCACCTCGAAGATGCCGCCGCCGCGGCGGATCTCCTCTTCCTTCGGGGAGAGCGGGACCGGCTCGTAGGTCTTTCCCCGGGTCACGTTCGCGAGCCGGCGGGTCAGCGGATCGAACGTGAGCTCGTCGCCGTCCTGCGCGTCGGCGACCGCGTCCGGACTCTGCACGACGTGCAGGCCGAGGTTGAAGGCGTTGCGGCGGAAGATGTCGCCCATGTTGTGGCCGCAGACCACCACCATCTGCAGGCCGGCTTCCTCGGCGACCCCTTTCAAACCGGCCGGGCTCATCTCGCGCGAGGATCCGATCGCGAAGCGGTCGCCGGCAATGACGAACGTCTCGCCGCGATGCACGCGGGCGCGGAAATCCGGCATCAGGTAGCGGAACGATCCCGCCTTCCAGCGCTCGTCCAGCGTCTCGAGACTCTCCGACACGCAGTCGGCGGCGGGCGTGATCTGATCGGTATCGATCGCGTCGCGCTTCTTCGGCGTGGGACTGGCGGGATCCCAGAAGATCAGCGCGCGGCCTCGGATCAGCCGATCGTCGTGCGCCGCCGCGCCGTCACGGCTGTGGTCGGGAATGTCCGCCGTGGAGACGCCCGCCCTCAATCTCGCGGGCTGGATGGTGTGCATGACTTCTCATCATAGCCAATACACGCGACCACCGGCAGGCGCGGATAGCGCGGAAACCGCGGATCGGTCTTCGATCTCAGGCAGGAAAGGAAGATCGAACCGCGGTCGCTGACGATCGCCCTGGCATGCGCGCACGTCGCGCAGAGCCCGGCGTCAGGCGAGATTCCCAAATTTCCAAATTCCCAAATTTCCAAACTATCATGGCTTCATGTTCACGTCCGAGGCGATCACCCGGGGCATCAAGGTTTACGTGGAATCCGAGTATGCGCCGGAGCGATCCCAGCCCTCGCAGAATCAATGGTTCTTCCTCTACACGATCACGATCTCCAACGAGGGCACGGAAACCGCGCAGCTGCTCACCCGCCACTGGATCATCACCGACGGGACCGGGCGTGTCGAGGAGGTGCGCGGACCCGGGGTGGTCGGCAAGCAGCCGGTCCTCGCGCCGGGAGACTCGTTCACCTATACCTCGGGATGTCCGCTCGCCACGCCCTTCGGCGTGATGGAAGGCACCTACCAGATGGTCAATGCGAGCGGCGAGGCGTTCGACGTCAAGATCGCCCCCTTCACCCTCAGCGAGCCTTACACCGTCCACTGAGCCGCGCGGCCGTCAGAACGCCGCGTCGACGCGCAGCGCCTGATCGAGCAGTCGCAGGTAGCGGCGGCGCGGTATCTCGATCGCGCCGAACTGCAGCAGGTGGTCGGTCACCCACTGGGTGTCGAGCAGCACGAAGCCGCGCGCGCGCAGGCGATCGACCAGCGCGCTCAGCGCCACCTTGGAGGCGTCGCGCTCGCGGTGGAACATCGATTCGCCGAAGAACGCCCCTTTCAGCGCCACGCCGTACAGCCCGCCGACCAGCGCGCCGTCCTGCCAGGTCTCGACCGAGTGGGCGAAGCCGACGTCGTGCAGCGCGCAGTAGCTTTCGAGGATCTCGTCGTCTATCCAGTTGCCGTCGGCGTCGCGGCGCGACGCGCATGCGCTGATGACGCCGCGGAAGTCGGAGTCCACTCGCACCTCGAAGCGCGACTGCCGTACCGTCCGCGCCAGCCGGCGCGGGGCGTGGAAGGCGTCGAGCGGAATGATCCCGCGCGGATCGGGCGAGTACCAGCGGATGTCGCCGGGCGCGTAGGCCATGGGAAACCAGCCGCTGGCGTACGCGGTCAGCAGCGTGTCGGCGGAAATCACCAGCTGAGGATATCCCGCAAGCTCCGGCTTCGCCGGCGGCGCAGGCTCCGCCGGCTACTTCCGCAGAACCAGGAGCGCGCAGCGCCCTTTGTCGAGCAGCGCGTGGACGTGCCGGTCGCCGCCCTGAACGATCGCGAGGTCGATCAGGTTCTCCGTCGTGTAACGGATCAGCTCGTCCGCCGCGTCGCCGGTGCGGATGGCGACGACGACCGAGTCCTGTCCCGCCGGCAGCAGCCGTGCGAGCCGTTCGCGCGCCTCGGCCTCGATCCCCTGATGCAGTTCGGGCAGCTTGTCGGCCGCCATCTCTGCCGTCCATCCCGCCGACAACGGCTGCTCGACGATGTAGACGACGTGCAGCTCCGCGCCGAACTTTTCCACCAGCCGCGCCGCGAACCGCGCCGACGCGTCGAACGCTTCATCGCTGCTGCCGTGCAGCAGCACCCGCCGGATGCTGTTCATCTCCATCGCCCGATCGCGATGCATACGCGATGCCGTGGTACAATCGAGGTCTCCCCCGATTTCGTACATGCGCCACTCGCGTTCTCGTTGGATGCCCGCCTCCGTGCGGGCGCTGCGCGTCTATTCCTGGCCGACGTTCGCCGCGGATATCGGCGCGGGCGTCACGGTCGGCCTGGTAGCGCTGCCGCTGGCGATGGCCTTCGCGATCGCCTCGGGGCTCCCCCCTGAAGCCGGCATTTACTGCGCCATCGTCACCGGCTTCCTCATCTCCGCGTTCGGCGGTTCGCGCTTCCAGATCGGCGGGCCCACCGGCGCCTTCGTCGTCGTCATCGCCGGCATCGTCACCACCCACGGCGTCAACGGACTGTTCATGGTGACGATGATGGCGGGCGTGATCCTGGTCGCGCTCGGCGTCACCGGCATGGGGACCGCGGTCAAGTACCTGCCGCGGCCGGTCGTGATCGGCTTCACCAACGGCATCGCCGTGCTGATCGCGAGCACGCAAATCCGGGACTTCTTCGGCCTGCAGATCGCGAGCGTGCCGTCCGAGTTCGCGGCGCGGATCGAGACGCTGGTCGGGAGCGCCGGCACGTTCTCGCCGGCTGCCGCCGCCTTCGGCGTCGTCTCGCTGGCCGGAATGATCCTGTTGCGGCGCTGGCTGCCGAGGGTTCCGGGCGCGATCGTCGCGCTCGTCCTCGGCACGGCGGCGGCGCTGCTGACCGGCGCCGGCATCGAGACCGTGGGCAGCCGGTTCGGCGGGATCCCGTCCGGCCTGCCTCGCCTGGAAATTCCCGAGTTCCAGGCAGCCCTCATCCCCGCGTTGATCCGGCCGGCGATCACGGTCGCGCTGCTCGGCGCGATCGAATCATTGCTCTCCGCCGTCGTCGCCGATCGCATGGGCGGCGACCGCCACAATCCGAACACCGAACTGGTGGCGCAGGGGATCGCCAACATCGCCTCGCCGCTGTTCGGCGGCCTGCCCGCGACGGGCGCCATCGCCCGTACCGCGACCAACATCCGCTCCGGCGCGCGGACCCCGGTGTCCGGCATGCTCCACGCCGTGACACTGCTCGTCGTGCTGCTCGTCGCCGCGCCGCTGGCGAGGTTCATTCCGATGCCCGTGCTCGCGGCGATTCTGCTCATGGTGTCGTGGAACATGGGCGAGTGGCACGAGATCCCGAAGGTGCTGCGGCTGACCAAGACCGACATCGCCGTCTGGGCGGTCACGTTCGCGCTGACGGTATTCGCCGATCTCACGCTGGCCGTCGAGGTCGGCATGACCCTGGCGGCGCTGACGTTCATCCGCCGCGTCGCCGTGACGACGACGGTATCCAAGGTCACGCCGAAGTTCCTCGAGACGGCGCGGGTGCACGGCCTCCACGACAAGTCGATCCCGACGTATCTCAGCGTGTTCAAGATCCAGGGGCCGTTCCTGTTCGGCGCGGCCGACAACCTCGGGGTGATCACCGCGCAGCTCGACGCGCTGCCGGACATCGTCATTCTGCGTCTGCGCTACATGACGGCGATCGACGGCACGGGGCTGCGCGCGCTCGAGGATCTCGCGGATCGCCTGCGGGCGACGGGGCGGACGCTGATCGTCTGCGGCGCGCGCGATCAGCCGGCCGCCGTGATGACGCAGGCCCGTTTCCACGCGCACCTCGGGGACGAGAACATCTGTCCGGACATCGCGTCCGCGCTGCGCCGGGCGGCGGAGCTGCACGCCTCGAAGGCGGCGTGAAGAAAGGCGGGCCGCACCCGCCCGCCGCTCTCCGCTTGGCGGTCGCTTGCGCTGACGGTTCGCGGGTTGTCGCGGGAGTCCGATATGATCGGCGGATGCCCAGATTGACGGTTGAAGGTCATGCGCCGGTGGACGTCGAAGCCGGCAAGCGGCTCGTGCTCGCGATCGAGCAGGACGCCAAGGTCGACGTGCTCCACGCCTGCGGCGGCAACGCCCGGTGTACGACGTGCCGCGTCCAGTTTCTCGACGGAGAGCCCGACCGGATGACGGTCGCGGAGAAGCAGGTGCTCGCCGCGCGCGGCCACGTCGGGGTGCGCCTGTCCTGCCAGATCACGTGCGATCACGACATGACGGTCCGCGCGGTCAGCCGCCTCGAGGGCAGCGGCCGCCCCGATCCCGGTCCGACCCCGCTGCCAACCATTCATCCGCCGCCGGAGTGGATCCCGGCCCGATAAGCGGCCGGCGGACAGGACCTACGCGTACCGCTTCCTGATCGTCGGAATCAGATACTCGCTGAACGCGCGCGCGAAGTCGTAGCGGGGGGCGAAGCCCCAGTCGCGGCGTGCGGCAGCGTCGTCGACGTCCGCCGGCCATGAATCGACGATCGCCTGGCGCTTGCGATCCGGGCTCCACGAGACCGCGGCATTCGGGAACGCCCGGGTGACCACGCCGCGGATCTCTTCCGCCGCCGGACTGAATGCGCCCACGTTGTAGGCGGTCCGCTGCAGGCGGTCGCGCGGCGCGGCGGCGAGCGTCAGCAGCGCGTCCACGCCGTCCGGCATGGCCATGAATGGAATCCGCGTGTCGGGCCGGACGAAACAGCCGTACGGCTCCCCTTTCGCCGCGGCGTGAATCATCTCGGGCGCGTAGTCGGACGTCCCTCCCGACGGCACCGTCACCGCGGAGATCAGTCCCGGGAACCGCACGCACCGGAAATCCACCTTCCCGCTCGCCACCTCCGCCGCCAGCTGTTTGTAGTGCCGCGCGTAGTAATTGCCCAGCATCTCGCAATACAGCTTGTTGCACCCGTACATCGTCGTCGGATGCAGGTAGTCGTCTTCCTTGACCTTCCCGGCGCTGTTCTTGGTGGCGAGATCCGGCAATCCGTACGCGGCAATCGACGACGGATACAGAAAGACGACGGGGCGGCCGTGCGATTCCGCTTCGTGCTGCGCGAATTCGAGCAGGTGCAGCGTGCCCTCGACGTTGACCTGGTGCGCGGCGACGGGCGTGAACTCGGATCGGGTCGACAGCAGCGCGGCGAGATGGAAGATCAGGTCCACCTCGAACTCCGCCATGAGCCGCTCGAGCAGCGCGACGTCCGTGATCGAGCCCGTGATCTCGCGATCGACCTTCCGGGCGATCGAGTCGTCCAGACGCGAGACGTCGATGGTGACGATGCGCCGGTCGCCGCGCTCGGCAAGCCGGTTGATGAGGCCGTGGCCGATCTCGCCGCCGGCCCCGGTGATGACGACGACCGGTTTACGCATTCGAGGCGAGGACTCGCAGCACCGTGCTGCCGATCGAGGCGATCACGGCCAGAGCGGTCGCCAGCAGGCACAGCGCGGCGATGATGAAGTGATCCATGCGCTCCGGCTTCAATGGATCGAGCCACATGCTGGCGAGATACCCGCCGATGAAGCCGCCGAGGTGAGCGGAGTTGTCGATCCCGGGCATGATCAGACCGAAGATGCCGGCCGTGATCGCGAAGTTCAACGCCGTCGACCCCACCAGACTGCTGCCGCCGCGGCGTCCGTAGTGAACCAGCGCGCCGAGCAGGCCGAAGATGGGCGCGGACGCGCCGACCGACTGGTACGCCCCGGACAGGAACGGGATGAACGGGAAATAGGCGCCCAGCAGCGACGTCAGCAGAAACCCGCCGATGCATCCGATGGTGTAGATGATCACCATCCGCGCGGCGCCGTACATCTCGGCCACGGCGGGTCCGAGATCGCGCACCCACATCATGTTGAAGAGGATGTGGAGCGCGCCGGCGTGCAGCCAGCCGGCGCTGAGGAGCGTCCACCACCGCCCGTCGTAGAACACCGGCCGCGCCCCGGACGCGCCGAGGAGATAGTTGATTCCAGGGGCGGGGCCGAGAATCGAGAACGCGCTGCCGCCGAGCAGGTTTCCGCCCGCGAGAACCGTCAGCACCAGCGAAAGGAAATACACGGCAATCGAGCCGTAGAGAATCAGCGAGACGAAGCCGAGATCGTTGCCGAACCGCCGCAGCACGGGACCGAAGCCCCACAGGCCGGGATTGCGCCGCCCGCAGGTGTAGCACTTGTCGTCGTTCACCCCGACCAGCGAGCCGCACGAGGCGCAGACGACGGAGCCCGTTTTCTGGCGGAACATCAGGAGCTTAAGTCTATATCGGGTGATCGGGCCATCGGGTGATCGGGCCATCGGGTGATCGGGCCATCGGGTGATCGGGTGATCGGGTCATCGGGTGATCGGGCCATCGAGGGGCGACAATCGGGTAATCTGCCGACATGCGGGTGCTGGTCACAGGCGGCACCGGATATCTGGGGTCGGCGATCGTGCGGGCGCTGGCGCGCGGCGGACACGAACCGATCGTGTTCGCGCGTCAGGCTCCCCTCGCGGCGCTGCCCGGCCGGATGCTCCGGGGCGACGTTCGCGACACTCGCGCCGTGACGGCCGCCGCGGCAGAGGCGGATGCGATCTGCCACACGGCGGCGCTGGTGGCGCGGTGGCGCCGGGATCCGTCCGAGTTCGACGCGATCAATGTCGGCGGGCTCCAGTCGGTGCTTTCCGCCGCCCGCGAACTGCAGATCCCGCGCGTCGTCTACACGTCCTCGTTCCTGGCGCTGCCGCCCGCCGACAGCCCGCAGGTCCTCACGGCGAATCACTACCAGCGCACGAAGGTGGCGGCCCGCGACGTGGCGCGGCGCGCGGCCGCGGAAGGCGTGCCGGTGGTCACGCTGTATCCCGGTGTGATCTACGGTCCGGGGCCGGCGACCGAAGGCGATCTCGTCGGGCGGCTCATGCGCGATCACCTGCGCGGGCGTCTGGCCGCGGCGATCGGCCCGGAGCGCCTGTGGTCGTTCGCCTTCGTGGACGACGTCGCAGAGGCGCACGTCGCCGCCCTCACCCATCCGTCTCCGGGACGGGAATACGTCGCCGGCGGGGTCAACGCCCCGCAGCGCTCGATTTACGAGTTCCTGCGGGACGCGCTCGGCCGCGCCCTGCCGCGGCGGATGCCGGCCGCGCTGGCCGTCGCGGCGGCAATCGCGAACGAGGCGTACGCGTCGCTGCGCCGGCGGCCGCCGCTGCTCGACCGCGGCGTGGTGCAGATCTTCCAGCACGACTGGTCGCTGGACAGCAGCCCGGCGGAAGCGGATCTGGGTCTACGGATGACTCCGCTGACCGAGGGACTGGCGCGCACGCTGGCGGCGCTGTAAAGGGTACCGTGGTTGCAGTCCAGGTCTGCGTACCCTGTCGAGTCCGAGAGAACCTGGATGTCCACCTGTCCTTTTTGCGGGGTCCCCGCAGACGCCCCACACGAAACGCAGGAAGGATGTATAGAGGCATTGCACGCAGAAATTGCGCGCGTACGCGCCGTGCTGGATCAGGTCCATTCGGCCGCCGTCCCCGGACCCGCCGACGACGACCGCCCCAACCCGGATAAGGCGTAAAGCCTAACCGCTTCCCGCAAACCCCGTCTAATCACTCGGATGCCGCATACGGACGCCGCCGCCGTGGCCCTGGCGCGGGACGGAGACAGCGAGGCCTTCCGGGCGCTGGTCGACCGGCACAGCCGGGCGGTCTACCGGCTGGCGCACCGGATGACCGGTAATCCGCAGGACGCCGAGGACGTGGTCCAGGAGACCTTCCTGAAGGCGTACCGGCAGCTCGGACGCTTCGAGTCGCGCGCCAATTTCGGCACGTGGCTCCATCGGATCTGCGTGAACTGTTCGATCGACCTGATTCGGAGCCGGAAACACCAGGAGGCGGGGCATGACGCAGCGGATCTCGAGACGCTCGACAGCGTGGACGAACACCGCGTCGATCCCTCCCCGGAGCGCCTCATGTTGAGCAGCGAAGTCCAGGAGCGCGTCGGCCGCGCGATGGAGGAGCTGACCGCGATGGAGCGCGCCGCGTTCGTGCTGCGCCACTTCGAAGGGCAGTCGATCGAGGAGATCAGCGGGGCGCTCGGCCTCAAGGCCAACGCCGCGAAGCACAGCATCTTCCGGGCCGTGCGCAAGATGCGCCTGGCGCTGGAACCGTTTGTCGAGAGTTAGCCATGTCCACCACGCTGCACCTGAACGACGACGACCTGGTCCTGCACTACTACGGCGAAATGACGCCGGCGGAGGAGGCGAATGCCGGCGCCCACCTCGCGTCGTGCGCCCACTGCCAGGCCAGCTACGCGAAGCTGCAGCGGGTGATGGCATTCGTCGACAGCGCGCCGGCGGTCGAAGCGGCGCCGGGCTTCGAGCGGATCGCCTGGGCGCGGCTGGAGCCGGCGCTGCCGGCGCCGCGCCGGGCGTCGCTCCCGGGGATGCTCGCCTGGTTCGTGCTCTCGCCGGCGCGGCTCGCCTTCACCGCCGGCATCGTCATGCTGATCGGCGCGGCGTTCATGGCCGGCCGCATGACGCGGCAGGCGGCGCCGGCAGCGGCGTCGCAGATCGTGCAGAGCGCCGAGAAAGTGCGCGAGCGCATCCTGCTCGTGGATCTCGGCGAGCACCTCGATCGATCCCAGATGGTGCTGGTGGAGCTCGTGAGCGCGCCGCTCAACGACGATTCGGGCGGGAGCGTCGACATCTCGCTGGAGCAGTCGCGCGCCGAGCAGCTGGTCTCGGCCAACCGGCTGTATCGGCAGACCGCGTTGTCGACGGGCGACGCGGCGATGGCCTCGGTCCTCGACGAGCTGGAGCGCGTGCTCGTCGACGTCGCGGCCAGTCCATCGACGGTGACCCAGGAGGACCTCGACATGGTGCGGCGCCGCATCGAGTCGAAGGAGCTCCTCTTCAAGGTGCGCGTGGTGTCGTCCCAGGTGCGCGACCGGCAGCGGGCCGAGACGCGGCAGCTGACGGCCGGATCCACGCTCGGTTCATAGACAGTCCGCAGTTTCCCCAGTGAGAGCGATGCATATGAAGACACAGATCCTGACAATGACGATGGCGGCGGCGCTCGCTGCGGCCGTCCCGGCGGCGGCGCAGTCCACCTATACGATCGGCGGCGCCGTGACCGCGCAGCCCGCGACGGTCGATCGCGCGGCGTTGGAGCCGGCCGCCATCCAGGCCGCGGCCATGGCCTACGCCGATCAGCAGAGCGAGCGGGAGCGCGAGCTGGCGCGGGTGGAGCGGGAGCGCGAGGAGGCGGCGCGGGAGAAGGAGCGCGCCCAGCGCGAGCGGGAGCGTGAATACTCCGCCTACGACGCCGGCCAGCAGGCCCTCGACAGCGCCCGCTGGGACCGGGCGATCTCCAGCTTCGATCGCGTGATCGAGATGAAGGGGACGCGCGCCGACGCCGCGCTCTACTGGAAGGCCTACGCGCAGAACAAGCTCGGCCAGCGCCCCGAAGCGCTCAACACGATCGGCACGCTCGTGAAGGAGTATCCGAAGAGCCGCTATCTCAACGATGCGCGCGCGCTCGAAATCGAGGTGAAACGCGCCGGCGGACAGACGCCGAACCCCGCCGCCGAGAGCGACGAAGAGATCAAGGTCATGGCGCTCAACGCGCTGCAGAACACCGCGCCGGAGGAAGCCATCCCGATGCTGCAGAAGGTGCTGCAGGGTACCGGCTCGCCGCGGCTGAAGTCGCAGGCGCTCTTCGTCCTGGCGCAGAGCAACTCGCCGAAAGCGCGCGAGATTCTCGTCAACATCGCCAAGGGCGCCGGAAACCCGGACCTGCAGATCCGCGCCATCCGCTACCTCTCGGTCCACGGCGGCCGTGAGAGCCGGGCCGCGCTCGCCGACATCTACAGCGCCACCAGCGACATCGACGTCAAGAAGCGGATTCTCATGGGCTTCATGCAGGCCGGCGAGAAGGACCGCCTGGTCACCGCGGCGCAGAGCGAGCAGAACGCCGAGCTGCGCGCCACCGCCGTGCAGCAGCTCGGGAACATGGGCGCGCACGACGAGCTGTGGGCGATGTATCAGAAAGAAACGACGCTCGACGTCAAGAAGCAGATCATCCGCGCCCTCTTCACCGGCGGCAGCCTGACGCGGCTGAGCGAGCTGGCCCGCAACGAGCGCGATCCCGAGCTGCGCCTCCTGGCCGTCCGCAATCTGGGCGTCATGGGCAGCAAGCGGACCGGCGACATCCTCGTGGAGATCTACAACAGCGACAAGGACCCGGCGATCCGCAAGGCGGTGATCAACGGCCTGTTCCAGTCCAACAACGCCGAAGGACTCGTCGCGCTGGCGAGGAAGGAGTCCGATCCGGTGATGAAGAAGGAAATGGTGTCGCGGCTCTCGAACATGCGGTCGAAGGTCGCGACCGACTACCTGATCGAGCTGCTGAACAAGTAAGGGGTCCATCATGAGAGCGGCAGCGTTCGTCGTCGGTTGCCTGGCCCTCTCGATCTGCGGCAGCGCCGCCCCGTCCGCCCGCATCCAGGGCGGCGGGACGGGTCCGGCGCCGGCGCAGGGAGCCAGCACCGCGGTCCCGCGGATCACCAACGGCCGCGTCGTCACGCAGTCGGCCGGCTCGGCGCTCGACGCCACGTTCAGGCGCCTCGTCGCGGCGCAGCCGGAGCCCGCCTGGATCGGATACGCCGTCCCCGCCGTGAACCGCACGGAGGGACGCCGCTGCTGCAGCGGCGACACGTGGATCTCGGACGGCATCGTCTTCACCAACGGGCGGATTGCCACCTGCACGCTCGAATCGGGTTCGCCGGCGTCCACGCGGCGGAGTCCCGATCAACCGGCGCAGCTGCAGAGTCCGGTACGGCTCGAAGGTCCCGACAGCGTCGTCGTCCTCTATCGCGTCGAGGACAAGGCGGTGCAGCGGATGCGGATCGTGTCGCCCGACTGCGAGCTGGACGCGGGCGGACGCGCGGTGACCTGGCTGGAGGGGGTGACCGGCCCCGACTCCGTCCGTCTGCTGTCGACGTTCGTGACGCGCGCCGACGTCCGATCGGATCGGCTCACCGAGACCGCCCTCAGCGCCATCGCGATGCACCGCGACGACGCGGCGGACGCGGCGCTGGAGAGATTCGGCGCGCCGTCCAGTCCCGAGTTCGTGCGCAGGAAGGTGACGTTCTGGCTGGGCAGCACGCGCGGCGCGCGCGGATTCGAGGCGGTGAAGAAGATCGCGCGCGACGATCCCAGCGAGGAGGTCCGGAAGAGCGCGATGTTCGGGCTCTCGCAGGGGGCCGACGCCCAGGCGGTGCCGGAACTGGTGCGGTTCGCCCGGCAGGACGCGAGCGCCAAAGTGCGCGGCGAGGCGATCTTCTGGCTGGCGCAGAAGGCCGGCCAGCGCGCCGCCGCCGAGATCACCGCCTCGATCGAGAACGATCCGGATACGGACGTGAAGAAGCGCGCCGTCTTCGCGCTGAGTCAGCTGCCGAAGGACGAAGGAATTCCGCTGCTGATCAAGGTGGCGAAGTCGAACCAGAACCCCGCGGTGCGGAAGCAGGCGATGTTCTGGCTCGGACAGTCGCGGGACCCGAGAGCACTCGACTTCTTCGCCGAAGTGCTCTCGAAGTGATTGCTACGCTTCCTGCAACGCCTCCACGTTGACGACCGATTCGGCGAGCTGGGAGAGCTTCTTGTCGGTGCGTCCTTCCTCGTCGAGCGTCTGCTGCAGCAGGCGAGCGGCGCGGGTGTAGCCGAGCAGCTCGGCGTGCGCGCGTGCGGTGCCGTAGGCGGCGATCTCGTAGTGTTCGACCTTCTGCGCCGCGCCGATCATCGCCGCGTCGAGGGTGTCTTCGTCGAACTCGCTCATCACTTCCTTGCCCTCTTCGAGCAATCCTTCCATCCCCGCGCACTTCTTGCCCTTGGGTGAGAAGTCGAGCTCGTCGGCAATCTGCTCCAGCCGCCCCGCCTGATTGCGCGTCTCGTCGAGATGGCGCTCGAACGCGGCCCGCAGCTGCGGATTGGTGGCGTTCTTCGCCATTTTCGGCAGCGCCTTGATGATCTGGTTCTCGGCGCTGTAGAGATCCTTGATCTGATCCTCGAACAGGTCGTGGAGCGGATGACGTTCCTCTGGCATGTATCCTCCTCGTGCGTTCATGGTCCGGGAGGACGGCTGCAATGCACGGGCCACCGCCGGACGATCAATGCACGCCGTGACTGGTCGTGAGCGCGGCCGGATCGGCGCCGAGGCGGCGGATCGCCGATTCCCACATCACGTCCGGCGCGGTGTCGAAGACGATGTCGAGATCGACGTCCCCCATCAGCCAGGCGGACTGCGCGAGCTCGTCATCGAGCTGGCCCGGACCCCACCCGGCGTAGCCGGCGAGTACGCGCGCGCGCGGCGCGGGACGCGCCTGCAGCACGTCGCGCAGCAGCACCTGTGACGTCGAGAGATACAGCCCGTCGCGGATGAACTTGAACTCCGGCGACGCCGGCTCCTCGTTGAGCAGAATCCAGCCGCGCTGCGGCTCGACCGGACCGCCGATCCACAGCGGCATGTCGTTGCCGCCGACGATCGGCGGCTCGAGGCGGACCATCGCGCTCGCAGGCATGTCGGTCGGCCGGTTCAGCACCAGGCCGAACGCCCCGTCGGGGCCGTAGTCGCAGAGCAGGACCACCGTCCGGGAAAAATTCGGGTCCTGCATCTGCGGCATCGAGAGCAACAGGGCGGTGCGAAACGTTTCCTGCATCGAGACACTCCTGAAATCAGTGCAGCTCGGCCGCCGCGCGGCGAAGGTCGGCGATGAACCGCGCCATCTCGGCGTGACGGCTCTCGTCGTCCGGCGCGCGCAGGATGGACGAGGGATGAACGGTGGCGGTGACGCGCGGCGCCAGCGGAGAGTCGACGAACCGGCCGCGCTGCTGCGAGACCTTGAAGGCCTTGCCCAGCAGCGCCTGCGCCGCGGTCGCGCCGAGGCAGACCAGCACGCGCGGCTTGACCAGCGCGATTTCCGTTTCCAGCCACGGACGGCAGGCCGCAATTTCCGCGCCGTTCGGCTTGGCGTGGATGCGCCGCTTGCCGCGCGGCTCGAACTTGAAGTGCTTCACCACATTGGTCACGTACACGGTCCCGCGATCGATCCCCGCCTCGGCCAGCGCGCGATCCAGCAGCTTGCCCGCCGGCCCGACGAATGGATGCCCGGCCAGATCCTCCGCGTCCCCCGGCTGCTCCCCGACCAGCATCACCTCGGCCTTGCGCGGCCCCTCGCCGAACACCGTCTGGGTCGCGTTGCGATACAGGTGGCACGCGCGGCATCCCCTGGCCGTCTGGCGGACCTTGTCGATCGTCGGCCGCGGCGGAATCATCTCGGACACCGGCGGCCCCACCTTCGCGGGAGGCGTCGGCGCGGCGGGCCTCTTAGCCATCCGCCAGCTCCAGCGCCCAGTGGATGTGCTCCGCCACCATCGGATCGTCGCAGGTCGGCTCGCGCACTTCGCGCAGCGCCGTGAGCGCATCGGCGTCGCCCGACGCGCCGGCACAGACCGCCACGTTCCGCCGCAGTCGGCGGACCCCCGCCCGGGTCATCGCGCTCTTCTTCATCGCGGCGCGCAACTCCGCATCGGGCGTGCGCCACAGCCCGGCGAGCGAGCGCCCGTCGAACGCCGCACGCGGCAGCCACGGACTGCCGGCGGCGTCCTCGCCCGCCGGCTGCGCGTTCCACGGACACACCTCCTGGCACACGTCACATCCGTAGGCGTGATTGCCCAGCGACTCGCGCTGATCGATCGGAATCTCCCCTTTCAGCTCGATCGTGAGATAGGAGAGGCACCGCGTCGCGTCGACGACGTAGGGCGCAGCGATCGCGTCCGTGGGGCACGAATCGATGCACAGCGTGCAGCTGCCGCACTGGTCGAGTGCAGGCGCGTCGGGCTCGAGGTCCAGGCTGCAGATGATCTCCGAGAGGAAGAGCCACGACCCCAGTTCCGGATTGATCAGACAGGTGTTCTTCCCGATCCATCCCAGCCCGGCGTACTGCGCGTAGACGCGCTCCTGCACGGGGCCGGTGTCGACGTAGGCCCGCGCCTCGAACGCGCTCCCCGCGCGCTCTCGCATCCACGCGAGCAGCGCATCCATCCTCTGCTGGATGACGTCGTGATAGTCCTCGCCCCAGGCGTAGCGCGCGATCAGGGCGGCGGATGTGCCGGCGATCTCGGTCGAGTACGGCCGGTCGGTGTCGTAGACCGTGCCCAGGGAGATGACGGACGCGGCCGAGGGCACGACCGCGCGGACGTCCGCACGGCGTTCGGCGGAACGAGCCAGGTAGCCCATCTCCCCCGCATACCCGCGCGCGATCCACTCGCGAAGGAAGCCGAGCTCCTTGTAGTCGGTGGCCGCCGCGATGCCGCAGAGATCGAACCCCAGCTCGGCGGCGCGCGACTTGATCTCGGCGGAGGTCACTCTCCGATTATAGGAGGGGGCAAAACCGGCAGCGCGGTTCGAACCGATTACGTCGCGACGAGCTGGCGCAGGACGTACGGCAGAATCCCGCCGTTCCGGTACGCCACCAGTTCCTCGGGCGTGTCGATCCGCACCGTCGCGGTGAACTCGTTGATGGTGCCATCGGGACCGGTCGCGCGGACCGTGACGGTCCCCGCGTGCGTCATCGTCACGATCCCGAGGATGTCGTACGACTCGCGGCCGGTGAGCTTCAGGGCCGAGGCGTTCTGTCCGGCCTTGAACTCGAGCGGCAGCACCCCCATGTTCACCAGGTTGCTGCGGTGGATGCGCTCGAAGCTTTCGGCGAGGACGGCCTTCACGCCGAGCAGCAGCGTCCCCTTGGCCGCCCAGTCGCGCGACGAGCCGGACCCGTATTCCTTGCCCGCGATCACCATCAGCGGCACGCCGGCCTGGCGGTAGCGCACCGACGCGTCGTAGATGGTCGCCACCTCGTCCCCCGGCAGCGTCACGGTCCAGCCTCCCTCCGTGCCGGGAGCCAGTTGGTTGCGCAGGCGGATGTTGGCGAAGGTGCCGCGCATCATCACCTCGTGATTGCCGCGGCGCGCGCCGTACGAGTTGAAGTCGCGCGGGGCGACGCCGTGCGCGATCAGGTACTTCCCGGCCGGACTGTCGGCCGGGATCGATCCGGCCGGCGAGATGTGATCCGTGGTGACGCTGTCGCCGAGCAGCGCGAGGACGCGCGCGCCGCGCAGATCGGCCGGCGGCGCCGGATCCAGCGTGACCCCTTCGAAGAACGGCGGGTTGCGGATGTAGGTCGACGACTCGTCCCAGTTGAACCGCTCCCCTTGCGGCACCGGCAGCGACTGCCAGCGGCGATCCCCTTCGAACACGTGCGCGTACTGGTCGCGGAACATGTCGCGCCGCACCGACTGCAGCATCGCTTCCTGGATCTCGCGCTCGGCCGGCCAGATGTCGCGCAGATACACCGGCGTCCCGTCGGGGTCGGTCCCGAGCGGCTCGCAGGTGAGATCGATCTGCATCTTTCCCGCGATCGCGTAGGCGACGACGAGCGGCGGCGACGCGAGGTAGTTGGCCCGCACCTGCGACTGGATCCGGCCCTCGAAATTACGGTTGCCCGAGAGCACGGAGGCGACCACCAGATTGCGATCCTTGACGATCGACGACGTCGGCTCAGGCAGCGGTCCGCTGTTGCCGATGCACGTCGTGCAGCCGTAGCCCACGAGATTGAAGCCAAGCTCCGCCAGCGGCTCGAGCAGCCCGGCGTGGCGCAGATACTCGGTGACGACGAGCGACCCGGGCGCAAGGCTCGTCTTCACCCAGGGCTTCGACGTGAGCCCGCGCCGCACGGCATTCCGCGCCAGCAGCCCGGCGCCGATCATGACGCTCGGGTTCGAGGTGTTCGTGCAGCTCGTGATCGCCGCGATGACCACCGAGCCGTGCGACAAGCCTTCCATCCCCGGGACCGCGGAAGAATCGTCGGCGACCGCTGTGGCCACCGCCATCGTTTCGTGCGGCTGCGTCGCCTCGCCGGGCTTGTCCTTCACCGGCTTCGGCTTGCGCTCCGCGAGCATCACTTCGAGCGCCTGGTTGAACTTCACCTTCGCCTGGTTGAGGGACACGCGGTCCTGCGGCCGCTTCGGCCCGGCCAGGCTCGGCTCGATCGTCGACAGATCGAGCTCGGTCGAGAGCGTGTAGACGGGATCCGGCGACGCCGGCGTCCGGAACAGCCCCTGCTCCTTCGCATACGCCTCGACCAGCTTCACCCGCGACTCGTCGCGCGCGGTGAGCCGCAGGTAGTCGAGCGTCATGTCGTCGATCGGACAGATCGCGATGGTGGCGCCGTACTCCGGCGACATGTTGCCCAGCGTCGCGCGATCGGCAATGGTCAGGAACTCCAGCCCCGGCCCGTAGAACTCGACGAACTTGCCGACGACTCCCAGCTTGCGCAGCCGTTCGGTAATCGTCAGCACCAGGTCCGTCGCCGTCGCCCCTTCAGGCAGCCGGTTGGTCAGCCGAAAGCCGATCACTTCGGGAATCAGCATGGAGATCGGCTGCCCGAGCATCGCCGCCTCCGCCTCGATCCCGCCGACACCCCAGCCGACGACGCCGAGCCCGTTGACCATCGTGGTGTGCGAGTCGGTGCCGACCAGCGTGTCGGGGTACGCCAGCCGCTCGCCGTCCGCCTGCTCGCTGAACACCACGCGCGCCAGATACTCCAGGTTCACCTGGTGGACGATGCCGGTGTCGGGCGGCACCACCTTGAAGTTGTCGAACGCCGTCTGCCCCCATCGCAGGAAGGTGTAGCGCTCGCGGTTGCGCGAGAACTCCAGCTCGGCGTTCAGCTCGAACGCGTTCCGTTCGGCGAAGTGATCGACCTGCACCGAATGGTCGATGACCAGCTCGACGGGCTGCAGCGGGTTCACCTTCCCGGGATCGCCGCCGAGCCGGATGACCCCGTCGCGCATCGCCGCCAGGTCGACCACCGCGGGCACGCCGGTGAAGTCCTGCAGCAGGACCCGCGCCGGCATGAACGCGATCTCCCGGGCAGCCTTCGAGGTGACGTCCCAGCCCGCGAGCGTCGCGATGTCGTCGCGATCGACGAAGCGGCCGTCCTCGCGCCGGAGCAGGTTCTCGAGGAGGATCTTCAGCGAGTACGGCAGCCGCGCCAGACCGCTGTAACCGGCCTTCTCCAGCGCCGGCAGACTGAAATAGGCGAAGCGCTGGCCGCCGACGTTCAGCGACGACCGTGTCTGGAACGAGTTCTGCGAGACCATCTGTGGATCATCCCTTACTCCGACGGTCCCGTTCAAGCCGCGCGAGGAACGCCCGGGCCACCGCCGCCGGGTCCTGCCGTCCGGCGTCGACCGCCTGATTCATGAGTCGCATGTCCGCCATGGAGATGCGCCCGGCAAGCCGCTCCACCGCGGCGCGCACCGCCGGGTGCCGCAGCAGCGTCGCGCTGCGCGCAACCGGAACCGCGTCGTAGGGCGGAAAGTAGCGGCGGTTGTCCTCGAGCATGACCAGGTCGTAGGCGGCGATCAGACCGCTGGTCGCGTCGCCGGCCACCAGATCCACCTGACGCTGGGCCAGCGCGCGGTAGATCAGCGAGAGATCCATCGCTCGCGGCGGCGCGCCGAACCGCAGGCCGTAGCGCCCGGCGAGCCCCGGATACCCGTCGGCGCGCTGCAGGAACTCGTAGCCGAAGCCCGCCTGCCACCGCGGCGCGTGCGGCGCCGCGTCGTCGATCGTGCGCAAGCCGAGCCGCCGCGCGTCGTCGCCGCGCACCAGAATCGCGAACGTGTTCTCGAAGCCGAGCGCCGGCAGCATCGTCACCCCGGCCGATGCATATGCCTGCCGGACGCGTTCGCGGACGCGGGCGGGATCGGTGTCGACGGCGTGCTTGAACAGGGCGGCATCCGCCGTCCCGGTGTACTCGACGTAGAGATCGATGTCGCCGGAGCGAAGCGCGCGATCGCAGATGAACGTGCCGCCGAGATTCAGGCGACGTTCGACCCGGGTGCCGTCCCGCTCGATCTCCTGCGCGAGCAGCTCGCCGAGAATGATCTGTTCCGTGAAGTTCTTCGATCCGACGCGAATGGCACTGCCGGCGCTGGAGGCGCGGACCCAGACCGCAGCCGCGACGAGGATTGCGGCCGCCGTCGCCGCGATGGCGAGCACGGATCGTCCCCGGCGGCGGCTGAAGCCGCGTTCGGCCGCGAGCAGCAGGCCGTCGACGATCAAGGCCAGCGCGGCCGCCGGCACCGCGCCGGCCAGAATCACCGTGGGATCGACCATCGACAGACCGCGGAAGATGTATTCGCCGAGCCCGCCGGCGCCGACAGCGGCGGCGATCGTCGCGGTGCCGACGCCGATGACGGCGGCAACCCGGATGCCCGCCACGATCGACGGCAGCGCCAGCGGCAGCTCGACCTGGCGCAGCAGCTGGCCCGGCGTCATCCCCAGCGCGGTGCCCGCCTCCACGAGAGAGCGCTCCACGCCGCGCACTCCGGCCACCGTCGTCCTCACGATTGGCAGGAGCGCATACAGGATCAGGACGACGATGGCGACGCGGGCGCCGAGGCCGCCGACGATCGGCAGCGGCAGCATGAACCCGAACATGGCGAGGCTCGGAATCGTCTGCACGACGTTGGCGAGCCAGACCACCGGCGCGCCCAGGCGCGGACGCCGCGCCGCCAGGATGCCGACCGGGACGCCGATCGCAATGGCCGCGGCGGTGGAGGCGCCGACGAGGACCAGGTGCTGGAGCAGCAGGCCGACGAACTCGGCCCGATGGGCGGCGAGGAATCGCAGCAGCGTCATGGCAGCAGCGCCCGCGCCTCGAGCAGCGGCGCGAGCAGCGGGGTGACGCGCGGATTGGTGGAACGGGCCAGCGTGCGGGGCTCGTCGATCTCGGCGATGCGGCCCGCGTCCAGCACGCCGACGCGCGTCGCCAGCGCGAACGCCTCAGCCATGTCGTGCGTGACGATCACCACCGTCCTGCCGAGCGCCGCCTGGATGCGGCGGAATTCCGCGTGCAGTTCCGCGCGCGTCACCGGGTCGAGCGCGCCGAACGGTTCGTCCATCAGCAGAATCGGCGGATCGGCGGCGAGCGCGCGGGCGACGCCGACGCGCTGGCGTTGTCCCCCCGACAGCTCGAGCGCCGGCCGCCGCGCGTAGGTCTCGGGCGGCAGGCCGACGAGACGGAGCATCTCGTCGCAGCGCTCCGCGATCCGCGCCGCGTCCCACCCGAGCAGCCGCGGCACGACCGCGACGTTCTCTTCGACGGTCAGGTGCGGGAACAGCGCGATTTCCTGCAGCACGTATCCAATGCGGCGCCGCAGCTCGAACGGGTTCCACTCCCGCGTGCTCCGCCCTTCGACGGTGACGGAGCCGGACTCGGGAACGATCAATCCGTTGATCGTCTTGAGGATCGTGCTCTTGCCGGCGCCGCTGCGGCCGACCAGCGCCACCGTCTCGCCCGCGGCAATCTCGAGCGTGAGCCGGTCGAGCACCACGCCCGCCGCGCCGCGCGACACGCGCACGTCGCGCAGCGCAATCGACGCGGCGCCAGCCGGACGGTCCATCAGCCGGACTGTATCGCAGCGGTACGCAACTTGAAAGTTGACCCTCGGAGGCACACACATGGCAGACCAGGACATCCCGACGCGGTCGTCGAACATGGAGAAGGCGGAAGGCGATCGCGACGACGCGCCGGCGCCGCGCCCGGAGACCAACTATACGGAGCGCGGCAGGACCGGCATCACCAACCGTCCGCTCGACGAAGAAGTCGAAAACCAGAAGGACGTTCCGGAGCGCGGCGAGTCGAAGCCCGGCGCGCACGCGGGGTAACGCCATGACCGATACACGACGTCCGACCGATCCCGGCCGGCAGGAGCCGCTCGTCAACCGTCATCCGCGGCATCAGGATCCGACGCGGCTCGACGAGGAGCGCACGTCCGATAACTCGACGGTCGACAACGGCGGCATCGGCAGCGGCGCACGGAAGGATCGCAGCCGCGACAACCCGACGCTGCCGGGCGATGACACCACCTCGAGGACGGAGATTTAGAAGCGGTAAATCAATCCGGCGTTGACCGCAGGCAGGACGCGGCGTGTGCTCTCGAATCCGGGACTCGTGCTGCGGACCGATGCCTGCGCGTCGACGCGGACGCCGAACCGGGGCGCGCCCGAGCCGAGCCAGATCTTCACACCGCCGCCGCCGTGCACTTCATTGCCCGTGGTCACTTGCGCGTTGTCCTCGTCGAGCTGGCGCAGGTACGCGCCCCCGCCGAGCAGGAACGGCACGATCCGGCCGGAGCCGAAGTGATACACCAGCGATCCGCCGAACAGGTAAGTCGAAGCGCTGCCGACCGCCTGCTCGGGCAGCGCGTTCTCGAAGTCGCTTCCCAGCGTCACCCGAAGCTCCGGCTGGAAGAACTGGAACAGCCCTTCGACGCCGACGCGCGATCCGAAGTTCACGCCCACCCGTGCATCCACGCCGGCGACGGATTTCACCCGCGAACTGGACGTGAAGAGCGTGATCGGGGAGCCGCCCGTGCTCGAGTTCGCCGTCTCCGTCGCATTGCGGCTGCCCGCCTCGTAGCCGCCCGTCCATGCGACGCCGCCGCTGATTTCCACTGATTGTGCCGCCGCCGATGCCGGGAACAGAAGAGCGGCTGCGGCGATGGCGCGAAGCCGATTCACTTCGCCACCACCTTGATCTCGACACTGCGTGACGTGCCGCCGCGCGGCACGGTGACCAGGCGCTCGTAGAACGCCGGCTTGAAATCGGCGTCCACCGTCAGCGACGATTCGAGAAAGCTCGTCACGTCGCCATCGTCCAGCGGTTCCGCCCGGAGCACGTACGTCCCCGCTTCAAGCGCGCCGATGACGAACGACCCGTCCTGCGAGAGCGAGAAGCCGCCGACCAGCTTGCCGGTCGCGGGACTGAAGGCGACCACGTGCGCGCCGAGCACGCCGGTGCCGTTCTTCGTCACGCGGCCGGCGATGCTGCCGGCCGACGTGCGGAACACGTCCGTGCCATAGATGTCGGCGATGCCGGCCATGTCGTCGGCTCTCGGCGCGCGGTTGACGACGCCGGCCGAGAAGGCAATCGGGAACATCACCGCTTCGGCCGAGATGACGCGCCGGCCGGTGCCGATCAACTCGGTTTCGCCGAGCATCGAATGGCCGAGGCCGAGCATGTGGCCGACCTCGTGCAGCACGATCGACTCGATGTCCTGCCGGCCGGGCTCGCCGCCGCTCGCCGCCGACCAGGCGAACAGCGAGTTGAAGAAGATGTCGGACTCGACGATCTCGCCGCTCACCGAATCGACCGTGAACGACGTCGAGCCGAGCACGCGATCGAGGTCGGGGCGGGCGGTGAACCCGAGCACGTTGGCGCTGTCGCCGGTGAGCGGGGCCGCGCCGGTGAACCCGACGAACTCCGACGAGAGCCGCACGTTCGGCACCGCCGCCCACGCCGCGAACGCGCGTCCGGCGGCGTCGCGCAGCTGCGCCGCGGTCACGCCGGGCACGTCGCGGTTGGTCACGAAGTAGCGGACCGGCAGCGTGTTGAACTTCAGGGTGATGAGCCGCCCGCCCTGCCGGACGCCGAGCTTCAGATACGCGAGGGCATCGGTCGAAAAGGCGGCGACCGCCAGCGCGACGGCGATCAGGAGTGCGGCGGGACGGCGGGTCATTTCGCGGCGCCCTTCGCGAGCACGCCGCGAACGATGTCGCGGAAGGCCTCGTAGGCGATCGGCCGGCGGGCGGCGGCGCCGCGCACCACCGGCTCGGACTCGACGCCGTCGCGCGACATCACCACCGGCGACGTCACCATGCGCTGCCGCGTCTGCGCGTTCTCGACGATGCGATAGGCCCCCTGGTTCAGACCGGCAACGAACGGCGCCTGTCCCGGAAGGGTCTTCAGGAACAGCACGACTTCTTCGCCGACGCGAAACTCGGGGGCGCCGAGGAAGATCGTCCGGTAGCGACCGAGCTCGCCGCCGGGCACGCGGAACGTGACGTAGTCGCCGAGATCCCCCTTGAGGTATTCGTCGGCCGCGACGGTGACGAAGGTATCCACGGAACGGCGGCCGTCGACGAACGCGGCGCGGACGTCGGTGACATGGCCGTGCACGATGATCGGCGTGGTGGTCACGAGCTCGCGGAACTCGATGGGAATGACGACCGTGGCGCGGAGCCCCGCGGGCGCCGCGAGCAGCAGCGCAGCAACGATGAGAAGACGACGCATCAGGGCAGTGTAGCAGTCATTGACGGCGGGCCGCGGCGCCGGCCCTGGCCGCCTCGATGACCGCTTCCGCCGCCCGGCGGCTCGCACCCGCGGATCCGAGCCTGGCGCGCACCGCCGCGAGATCCGCCTTCACCTTCGCGGCATGCGCCGGATCCGTGAGGACGCGCAGCGCCTCGGATGCTACCGCTTGCGGGGTGAACGCGTCCTGGATCAGCTCGGGTACGACGCGCCTGCCCGCGATGAGATTCACCATCGCATACGTGTCGACGTGCACCAGCGGCTTCCCGAGCGTATACGTCAGGGGTCCGACGCGATACACCACCACCATCGGGCAGCCGTGGAGCGCCGCCTGCACCGTCACCGTCCCCGACGCCACGATCGCGACGTCGGCGCTGGCCAGCACCGCATCGGTCTGCCCTTCGACAATCGCCGACTCCACGCCGATCAGATCGCTCAACGGCTCGAACAGATCGTCGTCCAGGTGCGGCGCGCGGGCGATGACGAACTGGACGCCGGGCAGCCTGGCGTTCACGAGTGCCGCCGCCCGCGTCATGTCGGGCAGGATGGCGCGCAGTTCGTTGCGGCGGCTGCCGGGCAGCAGGGCGACGACCGGCCGCGCCGGATCGAGCCCGTGCGCGCCCAGAAACGCCTCGCGCGCGACCGCAGGTCCGGTCAGCTCGAGCAGCGGGTGACCGACGAAAGTCGCGGGGACGCCGGCGGCGTCGTAGAACGGCTTCTCGAAGGGAAAGATCACCAGCACGCGGTCGGCGACGCGCTTCATCGTCTTCAGCCGGCCGCGCCGCCACGCCCAGAGCTGCGGGCTGATGTAGTACACCACCGGAATGCCCCGCTTGTGCAGCGCCCGCGCGACGAAGAAGTTGAAGTCCGGGAAATCGATCGGCACGAAGACGTCCGGCGGATCCGCCTCGGCGGCGCCGACCAGCGCGCGGTAGTTCTGCCACGACCGCGGGATCACGCGGAGCGCCTCGGTCAGGCCGGTCACCGACAGCCCGCGGAAGTCGCGGATGAGCGACGCGCCGGCGGCGCGGAGACGCTCGCTGCCGAATCCGGTGATGACCGCGCCGGGCTCCAGGGCGAGAATCTCGGACGCGAGCGCGCCGGCGTACAGATCGCCGGAGGGCTCGCCGCACGAGATCATCACGCGCAGGCGATCGGGCACGCGGCGCTAGCCCGGTCGGTGAAACAGCGCCGGCGCCAGCGGCACGTTGAAGCGGATGGTCTTGATGTCGCGCTCGATCGGCGAGAGGCGGCCGCGGCGCACGACCGTGTGGAACGGCACCTGGATGCCGCTGACGTTCCGGTAGTCGCTGTACACCTCTTCGCTCCGGCCGTCCGCGCCAGAGTCGTAGCGGGACTTCTCGATCAACCCGTTGGTGCGGTTGATCGACACGACCAGCGGCGCCATCCCGCCGCCGCTGATCTCGATCGCGCCCCACTGCGGGTCCTCGGCGTCGACTTCACGGACGATGAGCGTCCCTTCCGCGGCGCCGATCAGCACCCGGACGACGTCACGCTCGACCGCCGCGCGGATCGGTCCGCTCTCGCCCGCGTCGAGCTCCTCGGCGCCGCGCTGCGAATCGTGAACCCAGTACTTGCCGTCGGCAAACACCTGCGTCACCCGCCCCGCCGGGGTGTCGGCGTCGACGCGGAAGCGCCCCGGGTACTCGATGAAATTGAGGAAGTTGAAGGTCAACGGCTTTGCCGCCGTCGCGTAGGTCATCGTGCCTTCGACCCGGACGGTCTTGACGGCCTTCAGCTTCTGCAGGCCGCCCTTGGCGGCCACCGCTTTGTTCAGCAGCAACCTGGCGGCGTCCGCCTGATTGCCGACGTGACTGACCTGCAGCAGGCCTCCTCGATCGGACGCAGGCGCCTTCCCGCCGGCGGCCGCAGCCTTCCGGCGCAAGTCGGGCGACACCAGATCCAGGTCGGCGAGCGGAATGACCTCGAACGTGTCGAAGCCGACGCCGGGAAGCTGCCTGGTGATCGCCGCCGCGTCGCCGACCAGCACGATCGTCAGCCGGTCGGGATGCAGGTAGGCACGCGCGACGCGCTGGACGTCCTCCACGCGCACCGCGGTAACCCGCTCGCGGTAGGTCTGCAGGTCGTTCATGTCCAGTCCGAAGAACACCGCGTTGAGCACCTGCAGCGCGATCTGGCTGGGCGTCTCGATGGTGAGCGGGAAGGAACCGGTGAGATACTCCTGCGCCCCTTCCAGCTCGCGCTCGCCGACGCGGTCGCGCTGAATCTTCCAGATCTCGTCCACGATCAGGCGCAGCGTCTGGCCGGTGGTCTCCGACCTGGTGTTGGTCTGCGCCACCAGGTCGCCCGACTGCTTCAACGCGTTGAAGTCGGCGGACGCGCCATAGGTCAGCCCGCGCTCGGTGCGCAGCACGCGGAAGAGCCGGTTCGCCCCTTCTCCGCCGAGCACCTTGGAGGCGAGGTCGAGCGCCATGAAGTCGTCGTGCTTGCGCGGAATCGCGAGGTTGCCGGCGCGGATCTCGGTCTGCACCGCCCCGGGCCGGTCGATGATCACGAGCCGGCGGGTCGGCGGCGGCGGCGCGACGCTCTTCACCACCTCGGTCTCGGCCTTCACCCACTTGCCGAACGCGCGTTCGGCGCCGGCGAACGCCTCCTCGGCGGTCACGTCGCCGACGATGGCCAGGATGGCGTTGTTGGCGCCGAACCATTTCCGGTGAAAGGCCAGCAGATCCTCGCGCGTCAGCGCGGCAATGCTCTGCGGCGTGCCCGACTGCGGCCGTCCGTAGGGATGAAAGCCGTAGACCAGGCGGTCGAACACGGCGTTGGCGAGGAATTCGGGATCCTCGTAGCTGACCTGCATCCCCGACAACGACTGCTGCCGCTGGCGCTCGATCTCCTCCGGCGCGAACGCCGGCCGCTGCGCGACGTCGGCGACCATGTCGAGCGCGAAGTTCAGGCTGTCCTTCATCACCACCGCGTTGATGAAGCTGAGATCGGTGCCGGCCCCGGTCCCCATGGCGCCGCCGATCGAATCGATCGCATTGGCGATCTGCTCCGCCGTCTTCGTCGTCGTCCCCTGGTCGAGCAGCGTGGCCGCGAGAAACGCCACGCCCGGCTTGTCCGCCGGATCCTGCGCCGCGCCGGCGCGGACGATCAGCCGGACGCTGACGGCCGGCTGCTCGTGATGCGACACGGCGATGACCTGCAGCCCGTTGGCGAGCGTCTTCACCGCGTACGGCGGGAACTTCACCTCCCGCGCCGCAATCGGGCGTGGTGGACGCTCCGAAGGCCAGCTGCGGGTCTGTGCCGGGGCGGTCGACGGGCTGAGCGCGAGGAGCGAGGCGACGAGCGCGGCGCCCGCCCTCACCGCCGGCCTCCGTTCGACCCCTTCGGCAGGATCGTCAGCACGATCCGGTTCTCGGGGGTGAAGTAGGTCCGCGCCACGCGCTGCACGTCCGCGGCCGTCAGTCCGAGGAAGATGTCGAACTCTCCGTCCGCGGTCTTGATGTCGTCGTGAATCACCGCCGCGTGCCCGAGCTGGTCCGCCTTGCTCTGCACCGACTCGCGCCCGAGGATGTAATCGCGTGCGAACTGGTTCTTCGCCTGCTGGAGTTCGTTCGCCGAGATCGGCTCGTCGCGCAGCCGATCGAGCTCGGCGATCAGCGCGCTGGCCGTCTCGTCGGTCGTCTTCCCCGGCTGCACGATGGCGACCGCGAAGAACAGGTTCGGATCCTCGATGATGTTGCCGCCGCCGAACGCGGCCAGCGCGAGCCCCTTCTCGTATACCAGCTTGCGGTAAATGCGCGAGCTCTGCCCGTCCGAGAGAATCTTCGACGCGATGTGCAGCGGATAGGAATCCGGATGCCCGTCATGCGTGATGTGATGCGCCACGATCACGGCGGGCAGCGGCCATTCCTCGTTGACGGTGACGCGGCGCTCCTTGATCTGCTTCGGTTCCCGGGGAATGTCGCGGGGCACGGGCCTGTCGGACTTCGGCACCCGGCCGAGGTACTGCGTGACGAGCGCCAGCGCCTCCTTCGAGTCGAAGTCTCCGACCAGGACGGCGGTGGCGTTCGCCGGCACGTAGTAGGTCTGGAAGAACTCGCGCACGTCCTCGATCGACGCCGCTTCGAGATCCTTCATGCTGCCGATCACCGGATGCTTGTACGGGTGCGCGGTGAACGCGTGCTCCGCGAGGATCTCCTGCAGCCGGCCGTAGGGCTGGTTCTCGATGCGCATCCGCCGCTCTTCCTTCACCACTTCGCGCTCGGTCCTGAACACCGCCTCGTCGATGCGCAGCGCCGCCAGCCGATCCGCCTCCAGCCAGAGGACGAGGGGGAGGTATTGCGCCGGCACGGTCTCCCAGAACACCGTCGCGTCCTCGTTGGTGAAGGCGTTGCTCTGCCCGCCCACGCTCGAGATGTACGAAGGATGCCCCTCGGGCTCGACGTTCTTGGAGCCCTTGAACATCATGTGCTCGAACAGGTGCGCGAAGCCGGTCCGGCCGGGGCGCTCGTTCTTCGAACCGACGTGGTACCACATCTGCAGGTGCACGATCGGCGTCGAGTGGTCTTCCAGCAGCACCACCTTCATGCCATTGGCCAGCGTCGTCATCGTGTAATCGAGCTTCGGCGGCCGGACGGCCGCCTGGCTGGCGGGCGCGAGCAGGATGGTCAGCCCAGCCGCAGCGGCTGCGCACACGCGCCTGAAACGGTGCGGAAAAGACATCCCGAGGATTATCCCACGCTGGGATCCCAAGTCCGGCCGGACCGCGGCTATTCGCCAAGACGCTCTTCGAGCGCGTCGAGACGGCGCTGCAGATCGGCGACGGCCTTCTTCAATTCCGGCAGCCGCCGGAAGACCGCCGAGGACTTCAGCCAGTCGCGGTTGTCGATCGCCGGGTAGCCGGAGATCAGCTTCCCGGGCTCGACCGAGTTGGGAATGCCGGTCTGCGCGGTCGCCGTGACGCCGGCGCCGATCGTGAGATGCCCGGCGACACCGACCTGTCCGGCGAGCGTGACGCGATCGTCGATCCTGGTGCTGCCGGCGATGCCGACCTGCGCCGCGAGCAGCACCTGCTTCCCCAGCTTCACGCCGTGGGCCACCTGGACCAGGTTGTCGATTTTCGTACCCGCGCCGATGCGGGTCTCGCCGACCGCCGGCCGATCGATGGTCGTATTGGCGCCGATCTCGACGTCGTCTTCCACGACCACGCCGCCGGTCTGCGGGATCTTGTGATGCGCGCCCTGTTCGGTCCGGGCGAACCCGAATCCGTCGCTGCCGATGACCGCGCCATCCTGGACGACGACGCGATCGCCGAGGACGACGCGCTCGCGAATCGAGACGCGCGCGTGCAGCAGGCAGTCGTCGCCAATCACCGCCGCGTCGCCGATGGTGACGTGAGGAAACAGCATGGTGCGCGCGCCGATGCGGGCGCGCGCGCCGACGGTGACGAACGCGCCGATCGCCGCGTCCGGCGCGACGATCGCGCTCGGATCGATGCTGGCGAGCCGGTGCACGCCTGGAGGAATCGCCGGCGGCGGCGCGAACATCTCCGCGGCGCGCGCGAACGCCAGATACGGGTTCGCGGTCCGCAGCAGCGCGACGCCCGGCGGCGGCGACGCGTCGGCGCGATCCGCCAGAATCACCGCGGACGCCCGGGTCCCGCGGACGTGCGCCGCGTACTTCGGATTGACGAAGAACGTCAGATCCCCCGGCCCGGCCTCCTCGAGGGCGGCAATGCGGCGGATCTCGACGTCACCATCGCCGTCGAGCCGGCATTCGAGCCGCGACGCGATCTCGCTGAGCTTCAACGGCGGAAGTATAGCGGACCGGCGGGATTCATTTGATGGCCGATCGCTGGAAGAAGCGAGCGAACCGTTCGAGGCCGAGACGTTCGCCGATCGCGCGGACCCGATCCTCGCGATCGTCCGGCGGTTCGTCCGCCATCCCCCGCAGCGCCGCCAGATCGGGGTCGGCGCGCACCGACCAGGTCACACATGCCAGCCCCTGGCGCGCGCCTCGCAGCGAGAAGTAGTGACCGACGGTCCGCACCAGGAAGTAGTAGCCGAGCACGTTGGGGCCGGGCACGAGCACCAGCGCCGCGGAACCGATCAGCCCGATGCTGTCGATGACGAGCCAGAAGCGATGCCGCTCCCAGTCGCGCTGCAGCGATCGCTTGAGCAGCTCGCGCGCCTGCGGCTCGGGGACATCCTCGGGATGCACCAGGCAGGCGGCGTCCTTCCCGCGCAACTGCCAGAGCAGCCGCTGCTCGGCGATCCACCCGGCGGCCCAGCGGAGCGTTCGCGCCTTCAGGCGCGCGAGAAACCCCGCCGGCGCGTCCTCGTGCGGAGCGGCGCCGTGGTCGCGGTCGCGGGCGCGCTCGGCCTCGTCGAGCTGCTGGCGGATGCGGAGCCAGGTGCGACGGAAGAATCCCGGGGCCTGGTCGGCCGCGGCCTCTTCGGGCTCGTCAGGCTCCTCGCAATAGAGCTCGTAGCGCTCGGCCCCGACGGGGATGAGAAAGACGTCCACTAACGCTTGATCGGACGCGGCGCACGCGGCGGCGCCGCGACCGGGAGCGCCGGACGGCCGGCCTCGATCCACGCCGACGTGATCAGCGAGGCGACGGCGGTGACGGCGCCGGACAAGCGCTTCTCCATGATCGGCCCCGTCTTCTCGAACATCTGCGCGAAGTAGCCGTCGTCGTAGTGGGTGCGTCCGTTGACGGCGGCGAGATCGGCCGCGAGGATCGCGTCCACCAGCTGAAAGCTGTCGCTCAGCGTGGTGAACATGAAGGCCCGCACGTCCGCCACCGGCGCGGCGGGCGCGGGAGTGACTCGCAGGCGATCGCGGTAGCGGTCGAAAAGCTCGGTCTCGAAGCGCGAGTGGATGCCGTGCTGGTTCGTCAATTGCCCGTCGTAGTTGACCGCGGCATGGAACGGCTGATGCGAGTCGCCGACGTAATGCGACAGCACGGACGAGAACAGCTTCACGTTGTCGCGCGCGTAGGGGGCGGTCGGCAGGTCCTTGAACGCGGTGCGCAGCATGCCGTAGACCTCTTCCGTCCGCCACGGCACCGTGCCGTTCTTGATCACGAAGTCCCGGCCGCGAACCGCGACCGCTTCGTTGTAGTCGCGCGGCAGGTTGGCGAACGGGAACGGCCCGTACGCATCCATGTCGAGGAAGTGGCGCGGCGGTTCCTCGGTGAAGCCCATCGTCCGGTAGGTGTCGGGGTCGATGGAGTGCTCGACGAGCGCCACGCGGTTCGCCTGGAAGAACGGACGAATCTCCGCAGGCAACAGTTCAATGGCGCGATCGGTGATGAAGCGGTGGCCGTTGAAGCCCCACGCCTGGAGCGGCAGCGGCCGCACCGCGAACAGCGCCAGCGCGGCGAGCGCGACCGGAAGCATCTTGCGCATGGAAATCACAGGGTAGCATTTATCGATGCCGCGTCTGGGCGCACACCTGTCCATCGCCGGCGGCCTGCCCCGCGCGGTCGACCGAGCCGAGGCGAGCGGCTGTACGGCGCTGCAGATCTTCACCAAGTCGGCCGGCCAGTGGCGGGCGCGGGCGCTGCCGCCCGACGAGATCGCCCTGTTCAAGCGGCGCGTGCGGCAGACGGGCATCAAGCCGGTCGTCGCGCACAACAGCTATTTGATCAATCTCGCCGCCGCCGATCCGGCGCTGCGCGCCCGCTCGATCGAGTCGCTGTGCGACGAGCTCGACCGCGCCGAGGCGCTCGGCCTCGACGGCCTCGTGATGCACCCCGGGGCCTTCACCTCCGGCACGGAAGCCGAGGGGCTGCGGCTGATTGCCGACGGCCTGGCGCGAATCCTCGACGCGCGTCCCGACGCGCGCACCCGCATCCTGCTCGAGCACACCGCTGGTCAGGGGACGAATCTCGGGCACCGGTTCGAGCACCTCGCCGAGATCATCGAGCGGCTGCACGGCTCGCGCCGCATCGGCGTGTGTCTCGACACGTGTCACCTCATTGCCGCCGGCTACGACATCACCAGCGCCGCCGGATACGACGAGACCTTCCGCCAGTTCGGCCGCATCGTCGGGCTCGCCCGCCTGAAAGCGTTTCACCTCAACGACTCGAAGAAGCCGTGCGGCAGCCGGGTCGATCGGCACGAGCACATCGGCAAGGGCTGCCTCGGCCTCGACCCCTTCCGGCGCATCCTCAACGATCCGCGCTTCGCGAAGCTGCCGATGCTGCTGGAGACGCCCAAGGTCGACACCGCGGCGACGCGCCGCGCCAGCGACGTCGATCCGCTGGACAGGATGAACCTCGACGCGCTGCGGCGCCTGCTTCAGCCGCCGAAGACGACGGCGGCGAAGCGGTAGACGGTCGCGCCGCGCCGCCAGCAGTCGCGCGGCAGACCGGCCTTGTTGCAGGTCTGCGCGAGGAAGGTCTCGCGATCCATGTTCCACTCCGTCGCGACCTGCGGCAGGAGCAGTCCGCGCCGGGCGCCGTATTCGACGACCAGGCCGTGGCGGCCGATCTCGATCGCGGCCGGATCGGACGGGTCGATCGGCTCGAGCGGCCCGAGCACCGAGACCTCGACGTCCAGCTCGTCGAGCTCCGAGGGACGCACCGGAGGAAACCGCGGATCCTCCAGCGCGGCGCTCACCGCCACCCGCGCCACTTCCTCCGCCAGCGGGCGCCGGCACTCCAGGGTGCCGATGCAGCCGCGCAGCTCGCCGCGCTTCTTCAGCGTGACGAATGCGCCGGTCGCTTCGGGATAGTCCGTCCCTGCGGGCACGTCCGGTTGGCGCCCGGCGACACCGGCGCGGACCGCATCGCGCGCGATGTCGACGAGCGTGCGCTGCTGCGTCTCAGTGAACATCGCTGAACGTCCCCATGGCGGCGGCGAGATAGCCGACGACGCCGCTGTTGTCGCCGGAGATCTCCCCCGAGTGCATGTATTTCAGGACGCGCCCCTCCCGCGCGCCGCGCGATCGCGCCGCCAGCATCACGGCGATCGCCGGTCCGCCGCCGCAGGCCACGAAACGCCCGCGCTCCCCTTCCGGATACTGCTCGAAGAGACCGAGGAGCCGCTCGGGATCGAACGCGCGGACGCAGTCCTGCACCCGCGCGTCGTGTTCCATCGCGGCGCGCGCCGGCAGGTAGTGCGAGAGATCGGTGCTGGCGACGAGCAGTACGCGCCGGCCGGCGCCGATCCGTGCCAGCACGTCGGCGCAGGCCTCGATCGTCTCGCGGGTCTGATACGCCATCAGCAGCGGCACGATGGCCGCGTCCGGCAGCAGCCTTCGCACGAACGGCAGCTGCATCTCGAGCGAATGCTCGCGGCCGTGCGCCTGCGGCAGCGCCTGCACCACCGGAGACGCGTCGAGGATCTCCTGCGCCAGGGCGGCGTCGATGGGAGCCGGGCCGATTGGCGTGTCGAACGCGCCGGACGGATACACCGCGATCCCGTCGAAGCCGACGAAATGCGACGGGCCCAGCAGGACGACGGTGTCGAAGGGGCCGGCGGCGGCGGCGGCCTTGTACGCATGAGCGCCGACCGGTCCCGAGAACATCAGGCCGGCGTGCGGCGCGATGATCCCGTGGACGGTGCCGCGCGGCGCGGCGCCCGCTGCCGCGACATACTCATCGACGTCGCGCACGAGCGCGCCCGCGCTGCCCGGATACCACGTGCCCGCGACCGCGGCGGGCCGGATAGAATTGCTGGGCATGTCCGATATCCTCACCTCCGCCGACGTCGAGCGGATCGCGACGCTGGCGCGCCTCGAGCTGACCGCCGAGGAAACGGCGCGCTTCGCGCAGCAGCTGACGGCGATTCTCGCCTATGCCGACCAGGTTCAGCAGGTCGACACGTCCCCGGCTGCGGCACCCGCCGCGGCCGCCGCGCCGCGCATGCGCGAAGACGTCCCGGTCCAATCGCTCGACCGTGACCTCGTCCTCAGCCAGGCCCCCGCCGCCGACCGCGCCGCGGGCCTGTTCAAGGTGCCGCGGGTGATCGGCTCGTGAGCCTGCCGGACAACGCTTGCGAGATTCGCGCCGCTGTCGCGGCCGGCACCCTGTCCGCGGTTGAGGTCTGCCGCGACGCACTGGCCAGAATCGCACGAACCGATGCACGGCTGCACGCGTTCCTGCACGTGGATGAAGCCGGGGCGCTGGCTCGGGCGGAGGCGCTGGACCGCGATCGTCCGGCAAACGCGCCGCTGCTGGGCGTGCCGGTCGCGCTCAAGGACAACATCTGCACCGCCGGCGTTCGCACGACCGCGGCCTCGCGCGTGCTCGAGAGCTACGTGCCCCCGTACTCCGCCGCCGTCGTCGAGCGGCTGGAACGTGCCGGAGCCGTGGTGATCGGCAAGACCAACTGCGACGAGTTCGCGATGGGCTCGTCGACCGAGCACTCCGCGTTCGGACCGACGCGCAATCCCTGGGCGGACGATCGCATTCCGGGCGGATCGAGCGGCGGGTCCGCCGTGGCGGTCGCGGCAGGGATGGTGCCGCTGGCGCTGGGATCCGAGACCGGCGGCTCGATCCGCCAGCCGGCGGCGCTCTGCGGCGTGCTCGGGTTGAAACCGACCTACGGCCGCGTCTCACGCTACGGGCTCATCGCCTTCGGCTCGTCGCTCGATCAGATCGGTCCGATGGCGCGCTCGACGCGTGATCTCGCCGCGCTGTTCGGCGTCATCGCCGGCGCGGATCCGCGGGACTCGACCACTGCCGCGAATCCGGTGCCCGACTATGCCGAGCGCCTGGACGGCGATCTGAGCGGACTGCGCGTCGGCGTCCCAAGCGCGCTGCTCGCGCAGGGGGTCGAGCCGGGCGTGCGCGGCGCGTTCGACGCCGGCGTACGCGCGCTGGAAGCGGCAGGCGCCGTGGTGCGGGACGTCACGCTGCCGCACGCGTCGCTGGCCATCCCCGTCTATTACCTGGTCGCCAATGCCGAAGCCAGCTCGAACCTGGCGCGCTTCGACGGCGTCCGCTACGGCACCCGGGCCGACAGCGCCACGCTGCACGACGTCTACTATCGGAGCCGCGCGCGGTTCGGCGCGGAGGTGAAGCGGCGCATCATGATCGGCACCTTCGTGCTGAGCGCCGGGTATTACGACGCGTATTACGTGAAAGCGCAGCAGGTGCGCGCGCTCATCCGGCAGGACTACGATCGCGCGTTCGCCGAGGTCGACGCCGTCGCGCTGCCGACGTCGCCGACGACGGCGTTCAGGTTGGGAGAACGGACGGAAGACCCGCTGCAGATGTACCTGGCGGACGTGTTCACGGCGGCGGCGAATCTCGCCGGCCTGCCGGCGATCAGCGTGCCGTGCGGACTGACGCCGGAGCGGCTGCCGGTGGGACTGCAGTTGACGGCGCGCCCGTTCGACGAACCCTCGCTGTTCCGCGCGGCGCAGGCGATCGAATCGCGCCTGCCGATGCCGCGTCCGCCGACCGTGGGCTGAGCCCGGGCGTCAGGCCACGGCCGGACGCCGAGGCCGCACGAGCAGCCAGATCAGCGCGGCGACCGCAACCAGCGGCAGCAGGGGAACCGCGAGCACGACGCCGAACACCACCGCCAGGACCGTGCCGACGACGAAGAGAATCGGCCCGACGATCAGCATCACGATCGACACCACCAGCCACTTCACGAGCAGCAGCGGCAACAGCAGCAGCTTCAGCACGAGCTTCGCGAAGAAACCCACGACGACCAAGGTGACAAGGATCGCCGCGGCGGTGAAGACGAGCCCGGCGGCTGCGAGCAGGACAGACATGCAGACTCCCCTGGAGCGAGTTACGCCCGGGGAGTCCGAGAAGTTCCGGATGAGGTCAGACGGTGCCCTTGCCGAGGAACCCGGGCGGCACGGTGTACTGAATGACCTGCTGCCGGACTTCCTCCATGGCGAGGCGTTCGAGCTTGTGCGGTCCGGCGGGATGCCGCTCGACGCGCGGCAGCGCGCCCCGGCGCAACTGCTTGGCGCGTTGCGCCGCGACGTCGACGAACAGAAAACGGCTGGTGATCACCGGAGCCAGATCCGGCGCCGCCTCGGCGACGGGGTCTACGCCCTGAGACTCGTCAGTCATGGGGCCTAGTATATGGCCGATGAACGAGGAGCGAGGTTCGGGGGCGAGGTTCGAGGGGCGATCGATCCTCGATTCTCGATCCTCGATCCTCGCCCCTCGATGCTCGATGCTCGAACCTCGGTTACCGCGCGTCGACGTCGACGGTGATCTGCTTCGGCTTCGCTTCCTCGCGCTGCGGGACGCGGATCGTCAGCACGCCATCCTTGTAGCTCGCGTTGATGCGATTGGCGTCGACCGTCGCGGGCAGCGTGAACGAGCGGCTGAAGCGGCCGTAGGCGCGCTCGCTGCGGTGATAGGTGCCCTGGTTGGCGTCGAACTCCGCCTTCCGCTCGCCGGTGAGCGTCAGCACGCCGTTCTCGAAGGTGACGCTGATGTCTTCACGCTTCGTGTCGGGCAGTTCGGCCTTCAGCACGTACTCGTGGTCGTTCGTCTCGAAGATGTCCACCGCGGGCATCCAGGCACGGCCCACGCCGTAGAAGTCGTTCAGCATGTGGTTGAGCCGGTCGATTTCCATCGACGCCAGCTCGCGAGCGGGATTCCAGCGAACCAGTGTCATCGGGGTCCTCCTCATGAGAGAAATCATCACGAACGCAAGTATACGACCACTATGAGCACTTGTCAAGCACGTAATATGCGTGTCTAACACTCATATCAAGATATCACGATTATCCCCTGATTTTCGGGCCCTTCCGCCGCGAGTGCTAAAATCGCCGGATGGCCCGCGTCTACGTCGAACGCCGCGACCTGCCCTCCCACCTCCGTCGCCTGCTCGAGCAGACCCGGGCCGCGGCGGAATGCACGCCGCCGATGGACGTGCTCGAGACCGCCGGCGGCCTCGAGATTCGCCTCGACGTGCCTGGCGTCCGCGCCGCGGACATCGACATCGTCTTCGCCGACAGCGTGCTGCTGATCGCCGGACAGAAGCTGCCCCACACCTGCGAGCACGCCGACGCCGGCTTTCACATGGCCGAGCGCGCCTTCGGGCGCTTCGCGCGCGCCATCCGCGTCGACGGCGCCTTCGACGCCGGCCGGGCCGCGGCGACGCTGAATGCCGGCGAGCTGCGCGTCACGCTGCCGCGGATCGAGGAACGCCGCGGCGCACAGATCCGCATCCCGATCCGCTAGCATGCGCATCCTGTTCGTCGGCGACATCTTCGGCAAACCCGGACGCGAGATCGCGCGCCGCGCCATCCCCGCGCTGATCGAGCGCGAATCGCTGGACTACGTCATCGCCAACGTCGAGAACGCCGCCGCCGGCTTCGGGATCACCGGCGACATCGCCGACACGATCCTCGGCTACGGCGTCGACGCGATGACCACCGGCAACCACGTCTGGGACAAGAAGGAAGTGCTCGACTACATCCCGCGGCAGCCGAAGCTGCTGCGCCCGGCGAACTTCCCCGCCGCCGCGCCCGGCCGCGGCAGCCATCTGGGCCGCACCCGCAGCGGCGAAGCCATCGGCGTCATCAACGTGATGGGGCGGATCTTCATGCAGCCGCTCGACGATCCGTTCGCCGTCGTGCTGCGGGAGATCGACGCGCTCCGCGCCAAGGCGCGCGTCATCATCGTCGACTTCCACGCCGAGGCGACCTCCGAGAAAATCGCCATGGGCTGGCACCTCGACGGCCGCGTCACCGGCGTCTTCGGCACCCACACGCACGTGCAGACCGCCGACGAGCGCATCCTCCCCAAGGGCACCGCCTATCTCACCGACGCGGGCATGACCGGGCCGCACGACTCGATCATCGGCGTGACCACGGAGATCGCGCTGTCGCGGTTCGTCACCGGCCTGCCGGCGAAGTTCGAGTCGGCGACCGGGCCGGGCCGCCTGAACGGCGTGATCGTCACCGCCGATCTCGCCACCGGCCGCGCGACCTCGATCCAGCGGCTGACGCTCTCCACCGCCGACGTCGACGCGCTGGCGCCGCAGACCGCGGGACGGTAATGGACCTGTTCGACATCCCGTTCGAGGAGGAAGACGAACCGGTGCGCGAGGCGGCGCCGCCGCCGGTCCGCCGCGTCTACACCGTCAGCGAGTTGACCTCCGGCATCCGCGCCCTCGTCGAGAGCACGTTCGGCGAGGTGTGGATCGAAGGGGAGATCTCCAACTGCAAGGTGTGGAATACCGGCCACATGTATTTCACCCTCAAGGACGGCGCCGCGCAGATCAAGGCGGTGATGTTCCGGACCGCCGTGCGCTACCTGCGCTTCAAGCCCGAAGACGGCCTGCACGTCGTCGCGCGCGGGCGGCTCAGCGTCTACGAGCCGAAGGGGGAATACCAGATCGTCTGCGAGCACATGGAGCCGCACGGGCTCGGCGCGCTGCAGCTCGCGTTCGATCAATTGAAGAAAAAGCTGCAGGCCGAAGGGCTCTTCGACCGCGCGCGCAAGCGGCCGCTGCCGGCGCTCCCCCGGCGCATCGGCATCGTGACCTCGCTCGACGGCGCGGCGCTGCGCGACATTCTCAAGGTGCTGCGGCGCCGGGCCCCCAACGCGAGCGTGCTGATTCGTCCGGCGCGGGTGCAGGGGGACGACGCGGCGGCGGACGTGGCGACGGCGCTGCGCATGATCGCGCGTGAGCCCGGCGTGGACGTGATCATCGTCGGCCGCGGCGGCGGGTCGATCGAGGATCTCTGGGCCTTCAACGAAGAGCGCGTGGCCCGCGCCATCGTCCGCTCGCCGGTTCCGGTGGTGTCGGCGGTGGGGCATGAGACCGACGTGACGATCGCGGATTTCGTCGCCGACCTGCGCGCGCCGACGCCGTCGGCCGCCGCCGAGATGGTCGTGGCGGCGAAGGATGAATTCTGCAGCCGGATCGAGCGGCTGACCGGCCGGCTCGACGCAGCGGCGAGAGCCGACCTGCAGCGGCGCCGGACCACCGTCCATGTGCTCGGCAGCCGCCGCGGACTGGCCGGATTCCACGCCCGCCTGGCGCTGCGCGGCCGGCACGCGGCCGAGCTGACGCATGCGCTGCGGCATGCGGTCCGCGCCTCGCTCGACGGGCGCGCGCGGTCGTACCGGCTGCTGCGGCAGCGCCTCGAGCAGCGCGATCTCGCCCGCCACCTCGCGTCCATGCGCGCGCGCCTGACCGCCGGCCGCGGCAGATTGACCGCCGCCGCGGGGCGCGACCGCCACCGCGCCGACGCCCGTTTCCGGGCGCTCGCCGGCCGGCTCGAGAATCTCAGCCCCCTCGCGGTGCTCGGCCGGGGCTATGCTGTCTGCTGGAACGCCGACAAGACGGCGATCGTCCGCAGCGCGGCGTCCGTCAGTCCGGGCGAGACGGTGCAAATCACGCTGGCGAGCGGCGAGATCGCGGCGACCGTCGAACGGCGTTCGCCGGAGTGACACGATGGACCCCACAATCAAGGATTTCGAGTCGGCGATCGCGGAGCTCGAGACGATCGTGAAGACGCTCGAAGACGGCGACCTCGCGCTGGAGAAATCGCTGGCGCTGTTCGAGCGCGGCGTGGCGCTCTCCCGCTTCTGCCATGCCAAGCTGGAGGAAGCCGAGCGGCGCGTCGAGATTCTGAACGACCGCGGCGAGATCAAGCCGGCGCCGGCCTCGCTTGCCGGCGACGACCGATCGCGGTGAGCGCCCCTTCGCACGACGCGGCGAACCCGGCCGGCGATCTGCGCGGCTGGCTCGAGGCGCGGCGCAACGACGTCGACGCGGCGCTCGAACGGTTCCTGCCCTCCGCGCCCGCCTGTCCGGCGCGGGTCGGCGAGGCGATGCGGTACAGCCTCTTCGCCGGCGGCAAGCGGCTGCGGCCGATCCTCGCGCTCGCCGCGGCGGAAGCCGCCGGCCGCGCGCACGGGCTCCATGCGGACGAGGCCCGCGCCTTGTCCCTTCCCGCCGCCTGCGCCCTCGAACTGATCCACACCTACTCGCTCGTGCACGACGACCTGCCGGCAATGGACGACGACACCCTGCGGCGCGGACGGCCGACCAATCACGTCGTCTTCGGCGAGGGTCAGGCGATTCTCGCCGGCGACGGACTGCTCACCGAAGCGTTCGCGCTGATGGCCCGCGAGCCTGCCGAACCGGCGCTCGCCGCGCGCAAACTGCACGCGATCCGCGTCGTCGCCGACGCCGCCGGCCCCTGCGGGATGGTCGGCGGCCAGGCCATCGATCTCGAGGCGGCGGGATCGGGATCGTCGTTCGACGCGGAAGGGCTGCGCGCGATGCACGCGCGCAAGACGGGCGCCCTGATCCGCGCGTCGGCGGCGGCGGGCGCGATCATGGCCGGCGCGACGGCCGCGCAGGTGCAGGCGATCGAGCGCTACGCGTCCGAGCTCGGGCTCGCGTTTCAGATCGTCGACGACATCCTCGACGTCGAAGGGGCGTCCCAGGCGCTCGGCAAGACCGCCGGCAAGGACGCCGCCGCCGGCAAGCCGACCTACCCGGCTCTGTACGGTCTCGACCCGTCCCGCCGAATGGCCGCCGACTGCGTGGAGCGCGCGATCGCCGCGCTCGACGCGCGGCGGGATGCCGCGGATTTCCGCGACAGCTACCTGCCGGCGATCGCCCGCTGGGTGATTAGCCGCACCAACTGACGTCGTGAAGAAGGCCGCTTCGCGCCTCGACGCCGCTCTGGTCGCGCGCGGCCTCGCCGCCTCGCGCGAGCGCGCGCGGGCGCTGATCCTCGCCGGCCGGGTGCGCGTCAACGGCGCCGTCGTCTCGAAGGCGGGCGCGCCGGTGGACGGCACGGCCGACATCACGCTCATCGAACCGGACCACCCCTACGTCGGCCGCGGCGGCGTGAAGCTGGCGCACGCGCTCGACGTCTTCGCCCTCGACGTCCGCGGCCGTCTCGCGCTCGACGTCGGCGCATCGACGGGCGGCTTCACGGACGTGCTGCTCCGCCGCGGCGCGCGGCGGGTCGTCGCCCTGGACGTCGGCCACGGACAACTCGACTGGCGTCTTCGCTCGGATCCGCGCGTCGCGGTGCTCGAGCGGGTGAACGCGCGGCTGCTCACGCCGGCGCAGCTTCCCGAGGACGCGCGAGCCTTCGACATCGTGACGATGGACCTGTCGTTCATCTCGGTGCGCCAGGTGCTGCCGGCGATCGTCCCGCTGCTCGCCGGCGGCGCCGACCTGGTCGTGCTGGTGAAGCCGCAGTTCGAGGCCGGCCGCGAGGAGGTGGGCAGGGGCGGACTGGTGCGCGACACCGCCGTGCACTCGCGCGTCGTCGAGGACGTGTCGGCGGCGGCGGATGCGCTAGGATTGACCCGCATCGCCATGACCGAGTCGCCCATCACCGGCACGGAGGGGAACCGCGAGTTCTTCCTCCATCTCCGGCGGCATTGACCGTGAGCGCCGAGCGTCCCTGCCCCATGACCCGCGTCGGCCTGACGGCGAAGCGCGGGCTCACCGCGGCGTCAGGCGTCATCGCCGAGCTGGCGGGGTGGCTCGAGGCCCGCGACGTGCGGGCGGTATTCGAGGAGGAGACCGCGCTGCTTGCCGGCGTGCCGCCGGACCGCCCGACGGTGACGCGCGACAACCTGCCGCGCGAGTGCGACCTGATCGTCGTGCTCGGCGGCGACGGCACGCTGATCGGCATGGCGGCGCGCGTCGCGGCGGCCGACGTCGACGTGCCGATCCTCGGCGTCAACTACGGCAGCCTCGGTTTCCTCACCGAGATCACGCTGCCGGAGCTGTACGACGCGCTCGAGGCGACCCTCGAGGGACGCGCCACGCTCGAACCGCGCAGCATGCTGACGGCGCGGACGGTGCGGCAGCACGGCGTGTTCGCCGACCACACCGTCCTCAACGACATCGTCATCACCAAAGGGGCGCTGTCGCGCATCATCGAGATCTCGGTCACCGTCGGCGAGGCGCCGGTGACGCGCTTCCGCGCCGACGGGCTGATCATCGCGAGCCCGACCGGATCGACGGCCTACAACCTCGCCGCCGGCGGGCCGATCGTGCACCCCGCAGTCGACGCGATGGTCCTGACGCCGATTGCGCCGCACACCCTGACCAATCGTCCGGTGGTCATTCCCGGATCGTCCCAGGTGCACGTGCGGCCGATCATGGATGCGCGCGACGAGGTGTTCGTCACCTTCGACGGGCAGCGCGGCTTCGAGCTCCACGAGAACGATCTGATTACCGTCCGCCGCGCGCCGCGCCCGGTGCGCATGGTGAAGTCGGCGCGGCGATCGTATTTCGATCTGCTGCGCGAGAAGCTGCAGTGGGCGGCGAGTCCGCGGCCGGAACGTGACGGGCGCGACTAGAACCTGACGACGGCGCTGAGGCTCGCGGAGCGGCCCGGCGCGGGCACGAAGCGCGGATCCGGACTGGCGTAGTAGGTCTCGTTCAGCAGGTTGCGCGCGTATCCCCGCAGCTCCACTTGCGGGGCGAGCCGCCAGCCGCCGCCGAGGTCCAGCAGGGTGGCGCCGGGCGCGGCGATCTCGCTCGGCCCGGGCCGCGTGTCGTCCGCGAACCAGGCGATGCGGAGCTGGGCGTAGCCGCGGTCCTGGATCTCCTTGCGCAGCGCGCCGCTGAGCGTCACCGGCGACACGTCATCGAGGTTGGCGTCGTCGTCGAGCGCCCGTCCGCGCGCGATCTGCGCCCCGGCTTCGATCGAATACCCGCGCCCGACCTCGGACCGCGCCTCGACCTCGAACCCGCGCAGCCGCGCGCGCCCGCGGTTCCTGAAGAAGAAGAAATCGGTCTGGGTCGAATATCGCTCGATCAGATCGGTGATGCGGTAGTCGTAGAAGTACGCGGCGACCTGCGTGCGCGCGACGGTGTAGCGGGTCGCGAAATCGAACTGCAGGCTCGTTTCCGGCTCCAGATCCGGATTGCCGGTGATGAATCCGCGTCCCGACGGACCGCGGAAGTAGCGGTCCGACAGGACGGGATCGCGGAAGCCGCGCGACAGCTGGGCGGTGACGCTGAATCCCTCGTAGGGTCCGAGCGTCACGGCGCCGAACCCCGACCCGGCGGTGTTCGCCGTCGACCGATCGCCGAAAGAGCCGCCGGTGTTGCGGGTGGTCACCCGATCCGCCCGGACGCCGCCGGACACGCGCGCCATCGGGCCGAGCGCCGTTTCGGCTTGCAGGTACAGGCCGGCATCGACGCGGCGCGCGTTCTCGACGGAGACGGTGGTGGTGTCGGTGGTGAGCGCGCCGCCGACGGCGTAGGCCTGGGTGATGTCGAGCGCCTCGAGACCGAAGCGGCCGTTCACGTCGACGCCGAATTCGATGCGCGCTCCTCCGGCCAGACGCTCGGCGGTGCCCTTGACGTGGAAGTCGTTGGCTGACACGTCCGCGCGCTCGATGCTGCGGCCGGTCGTCGCCGTCGGAAACCGATCCTGATCGGTGCGCTGCTCGTAGCCGCCGAGAAATCCGGTGAAGGCCACCTGGCGGAAGCCGCCGACGTCGGGCAGCTTGTACGACGCGGTGAAGCGATGCGAGTTCTCGAACGGGTAGTAGAAGCGCACCGTCCGCGAGTTGTTGCGCGGCCGCTCGAAGTCGCGTCCGAAATCGCTCTGCCAGGCGCCGGACAGGATGCCGCGGCCGACGGTGTGCTGGGCATTGACGAGAAAGCCCTGATCCTCCCAGCCGGAGTTGAAGACGTCCGTCTCCGGGCCGGCGTAGTCCTCGGCGTTGCGGACGTGCGCCTGGACCAGCACCCCGCCCCGCGCGAACCCCTTCGCGACTTCCACGGAGCCCCGCGCTTCGGGGATCCCGGTGCCGAACGTGCCGCTGATCGTCGTCCGCAGCGGCGTGCCCGGCGCGGCCTGCCGGGTCCGCACGGAGATGACGCCCCCCAGCGCGTCCGATCCGTAGGCGACGGTGCCGGGCCCGCGAGCGATGTCGATCCCTTCGATCACTGAGGGGTCCAGGAAGGTTCCGCTCGGCCCGACGCGCCGTTCCGCGGTCACGCGGCCGCCGTCGATGAGAAACAACGTCCGGCCGCGCGCGAGCCCGCGCACCGCGGGAACCGACGCGTGCCCCTCGGCTACCTGATTGAGTCCGGGCACCGTTTCGAGCGCCTGCATCAGGTTTTCAGGATTCCGCTGCGACACCTGGGTTGCGGACAGCACGGTGGTCGCGGATGCCGGCGCGGTCGTGATGCTGGGCGCCGCGCCGAGCACGGTGACGGCCTCGTCGGCCAGCGATTTGATGCGTATGGTCGTCGACCCGTCCTGCAGGGCGTCGACGATGACCGGCTGCGCGACGGCGCCGTCGGGGAGCACGATGATCAACTGGAACGGCACGGCCGGCGCCGGCGCCCAGTCGAAGCGGCCGTCCGTGTCGGTCTGCGCGGACCCGTTCACGCCGACGATCGATACGGTCGCGCCGGCGACCGGGCTCTCGCCGGCGCCGCTGACGACGCGTCCCTGAAACCGGGTCGGCGTCTGAGCCTCGGCATCGGCGCCGAACGACAGGAGGCTCAAAGACATGGCATAGAGCAGTTTCACGGTCATTCTGCGTGAAGGGATTCTACGCAGGCCCCGTCGTCTACTACCACCGGTCGTAGCGCCGTCCGCTGCCGTGGTGCCGTGGTGCCAGGTCTGCGAACGTGCGCCTACCAGTGCCAGGTCTGCGAACGGGCGCCTGCCGGTGCCAGGTCTGCGGACGGGCGCTTATCGGTGCCAGGTCTGCGGACGGGCGCTTATCGGTGCCAGGTCTGCGGACGGGCGCTTATCGGTGCCAGGTCTGCGAACGGGCCGCAGCTCGGGTGACTGCGGTTGACGCTTCCGCCGCTGACGCTGACGAGTCCTTCGATTTGCGGCGTATTTTGCGCCAGCCGACTTGGCGCGATTCTGGACTGACGGACGGTATGTCTCGACCTCTCCGCATCCAGCGTGCCGGCCTCATCTACCACGTAATGTCGCGCGGCAATAACAAGATGCGCATCTTTCTCGACGATCTCGACTACGCGCGGTTTGTCTCGATTCTGTCGGACGTGCGTGAGAACTACCGGCTGGATCTTTGGCTGTACTGCGTGATGCCGACGCACTATCACGCCGTGTTCCGAACGCGCTGCCCGAACCTGTCGGGCGCCGTCCGGCAACTGAACGGCACCTACGCACAATGGTGGAACAGACGTCACGGACATGTGGGACACGTCTACCAGGCGCGCTTCAAGGCGCAGATCGTCGAGGCCTGCACCTATCTCGTCCGTCTCTGCCGCTACGTACTGTTGAATCCCGTGCGCGCGCACCTTGTCTCACACCCTGGAGGGTGGCGATGGAGCAGTTACCCGGCGCTTTGCGGGACGGCGTCAACGTGCGTTGACGTCCCGTCGCTGCTCACCGCGATCGATCCCGATACGCGCCTTTCATTGGCGCGGCTCCTGGAGTATGTGGATGACCAGGGCGACGAGGAGATGGCGGCGCTGGTCCGGAGCGATCGGCGCGTCATCGGCAGTGACGAATTCGCGCGGCAGTTCTCGGCGGAGGCTCGGCGCGCGTCACGAGAGGTCCCCGCGCGCGAGCGGCGGATTGGGACCCCCCCGTTGGTAACGCTGCTGGCGGATGCGCTGACGCGCGGAGCGGGTCTGCACGGCGGAATCATCGACGCGTTCGCCGCGGAGTACTCGATCAAGGAGATCGCGGAGTGCGCCGGACTGTCCGCCCGTTCCGTCGGGCGCCTCGTCCGCGCGAATGCGGCGGGCGCCCAGCGCGATACCGTCGTTGCAGCGGTTGAAAGCCAGCCCTGACCCCTTCGTTTCGAGACCTGACCCCGCCTGCTTTGTAGACCTGACCCCCAGGTGCGCCCGTTTGTAGACCTGCCTCCTCCCTGGTGCGCCCGCTTGTAGACCTGACCCCGGTGGGCCCATCTGCAGACCTGACCCCCGGTGCGCCCGTCTGCAGACCTGAGCCCCGGTCCGCCCGTCTGCAGACCTGACCCCCGGTGCGCCCGTCTGCAGACCTGACCCCCGGTGCGCCCGTTTGCAGACCTGACCCCCGGTGCGCCCGTTTGCAGACCTGACCCCC